>NZ_JBDJLE010000003.1:0-252575 GCF_039673205.1 Stenotrophomonas sp. TWI809
GGGGGTGCCCCCCACCCCTCCCCCCGGGCGGCTGGGGGGGGGGGGGCCGGCCCGCGCCCGGCACTACCTCAGATGTCCGCCACCTGCTTGCGCAGCGCGGCCAGCTGTTGGCGCAGGGTGTCGTTTTCCAGGGTCAGCGCGATGATGCGCTGGCGCAGCTCGGCAGGGCCTTCGCCCAGTGCGTTGAGCGCATCGGCGATCTCGGCGGCACGGCTGGGGTCGACTTCGGCGTCGCCGTCGGCACTGTGCAGCACCTCCTGGACCGGCTTGCGCGGCTTGCGCTTGGACTCGCGCACGCGCTTGGCGGCCTGCTTGAGCTCGTCCTTGCCGGCGGCGGCCGCGGCGCGTTGTTCGTCTTCGGGCAGGTCGGCCACGGCGGCCGCGGCGCTGATCGAGATCACCCCGGTCTTGACCGCTTCCACCAGCTCCGGTGCGGCCTGCTTGTGGATGCGCTCGATCATCGTCACCTGGCTGCTGCTCAGGCGCGCTTCGCGGGCCATGTCGGCGCGGCTGACCTTCGGCGCGGCCGCCCACGGCGGGCTGTCCTCGTCACCAGCATCGGCCGGGCCGCTGATCTCACCATCGCTTTCCTTCTGCAGCTGGGCCTGATCGGCGCGGTGGCGCTCGGCCAGGATGTCGCGCTTTCGCAGCGCCAGTACGCCACGCTGGAAATCGGAGACGCTGCGGCGCCCCAGGTGCTGTTCGATCATCCACAGGTGGACGTCATCCATCGACTGGAAGCGGGTGTTCTGGATCGTCTGGAACGGCAGGCCGTGCTTCTGGCAGATGCCGTAGCGGTTGTGGCCGTCCACCAGCACCTCCCCCCACAGCACCAGCGCATCGCGGCAGCCCTCGGCGAGGATGCTGCGCTCCAGGGCGTCGTGCTCGTCCGGGGTCAGCGGGTCGATGTAGGCCTTGAGTTCTTCTTTGACGACAATGTCCATGCAATCCGGTACGCGAGCGAAACGTGACCGACCATTGTAAGGATCGCGGCGGTCGCCGTCGTCGCCGGTGGATTCAGCCTCAGCCGGTGGCGCGGATCATCTCGCCCAGTACGTCAACGATCCGGTCGATGTGGCTGCGCTCCAGGATCAGCGGGGGCGACAGGGCGATCACATCGCCAGTGCAGCGCACCAGCAACTGGCCATCGCGGAAGCAGCGCTCGAACACCTCGTAGCCACGCGCGCCGGGGGCGTCCTTGCGCGGCATCAGCTCGACAGCACCGATGAGCCCGAAATTACGGATGTCCACCACATGCGGCAGCCCGCGCAGGCTGTGCAGTCGCTCCTGCCAGTAGTCGCCCAGCTCGATGGCGCGCTCGAACAGATGCTCTTCGGCGTAGGTATCCAGCGCCGCCAGGGCCGCTGCGCAGGCCAGCGGGTGGCCGGAATAGGTGTAGCCGTGGAAGAACTCGATGGCAGCCGGTGGGCCCTGCATGAAGGCGTCGTGGATCGCTTCGCTGGCCAGCACCGCGCCCATCGGCACCGCGCCGTTGGTCAGCCCCTTGGCCAAGGTCATCAGGTCCGGGGTGACCCCGAAGCGCTGCGCGGCGAAGGCGTTGCCGACCCGGCCGAAACCGGTGATCACCTCATCGAACACCAGCAGGATGCCTTGCTGGTCGCAGATCTCGCGCAGGCGCTGCAGGTACCCGGGTGCGGGCAGGATCACCCCCGCCGAGCCGGCGATCGGCTCGACGAACACCGCCGCGATCGTGGATGCATCGTGCAGCGCGATCAGGCGTTCCAGGTCTTCTGCGAGTTCGGCACCGTGGCGCGGCAAGCCGGGGCTGAAGGCATTGCGCTCCAGATCGAGCGTGTGGCGCAGGAAATCGCTGCCGGGCAACAACGGCCCGAACGTCTTGCGGTTGTTGGGCAGGCCGCCGATCGACAGGCCGCCGAAGCCGACGCCGTGATAGGCCTTCTCCCGGCCGATGAAGCGGGTGCGGTGACCCTCGCCGCGCAGGCGATGGTAGGCCAGCGCGATCTTCATCGCGGTGTCGACCGCCTCGGAGCCGGAGTTGGTGAAGAACACATGGTTCAAGCGGGCCGGTGCCAGCGCGGCCAACCGCTGGGCCAGCACGAAGGGCAAGGGGGAGGCCATCTGGAACGGTGGCGCGAAATCCAGCGTGGCCGCCTGCTGCTGGATCGCCTGCACGATCCGCGGCCGCGCATGCCCTGCGTTGCAGCACCACAGGCCGGCCGCGCCATCCAGGATCGGACGGTCGTCGATGTCGTGGTAATACATGCCCTCCGCACGCACCAGCAGGCGCGGGGCCGCCTTGAACTGGCGGTTGGCGGTGAATGGCATCCAGTAGGCATCCAGGTCTGCGGGTGCCTGGCTGGCCAGGGTCGACAACGACGAATCGGGACGAGGCATGCGGCACTCCGCAAGGGCGCGATGGTCACGACTTTATCGCACTCGCCTCACGTCATCCCGTGATGGCGACGGGTATAACCGCCTTACCCGACTGAGTGGATGAGGACGACGCCGATGACCACCGCACGCACCCGCGACGACTGGCAACGCCAGGCCGATGCACTGACCTTCCAGGGCCAGGCCTTCATCGATGGGCGCTACGTGGACGCCGCCAGTGGCGCGCGCTATGACTGCGTCAGCCCGATCGATGGCCGCGTGCTGGTGCAGGTGGCCGACGCCGACACGACGGACGTCGATCGGGCGGTCGCAGCGGCGCGGCGCAGTTTCGATGCGGGCGACTGGTCGCGGGCGGCGCCCTCTCATCGCAAGCAGGTGCTGCTGCGGCTGGCCGACCTGGTGGAACAACACGCCGATGCGCTCGCGCTGCTGGAAACCCTGGACATGGGCAAGCCGGTCCGCGACGCACGCGAGGGCGATCTGGCCGGTGTCGTGCGCTGCCTGCGCTGGACCGCCGAGGCGGTGGACAAGGTGTACGGCGAGGTTGCCCCGACCGCGCTGGATACGCTGGGCCTGATCACCCGTGAGGCGGTGGGCGTGGTGGCGGTGATCGTGCCGTGGAACTTCCCGCTGCTGATGGCAACGTGGAAGATCGCGCCAGCCTTGGCGGCGGGCAATTCCGTGGTGCTCAAGCCCTCCGAGCGCTCGCCGCTGAGCGCGATCCGCCTGGCCGCGCTGGTGGCCGAGGCGGGGGTGCCTGATGGCGTGTTCAATGTGCTTCCCGGCCATGGTGAGCGGACGGGCGAACCGTTGGCGTTGCACATGGACGTGGATGCGCTGGCGTTCACCGGCTCCACCGCCGTCGGTCGGCGGTTGCTGCAATGCGCCGGGAAATCGAATCTCAAGCGCACCTGGCTGGAGTGCGGCGGCAAGAGCCCGAACCTCGTGTTCGCTGATGCGCCCGATCTGGACAAGGCCGCCCAGGCCGCTGCCACCGCGATCTTCTACAACCAGGGCGAGGTGTGCACCGCCGGCTCGCGCCTCCTTGTCCAGCGCTCGATCAAGGATGCCTTCGTGGCCCGCGTACTGGCGCATGGCCGGCATATGCAGCCGCAGCATCCCTTCGAGCCGGATGCCGCGATGGGCGCACTGGTTGATGAGGCGCATGCAGGCCACGTGCTGGAGTACGTAGCACGCGGCGAGGCCGAGCGCGCACGCCTGCTGCTGGGGGGCAAGCGGCTGGAGGTGGTGCCGGGTGGCAGCTATGTGGAGCCGACGGTGTTCGACGAGGTCGATCCGCAGCACACGATCGCCCGCGAGGAGATCTTCGGCCCGGTGCTGTCGGTGCTCACCTTCGATCACGAGGCGGACGCGCTGCGCATGGCCAATGATTCAATCTACGGGCTGGCCGCTGGCGTATGGACGCGCGACCTGGGCCGCGCACATCGGGTAGCACGCGGGCTGCGTGCGGGCAGTGTGTGGGTCAATCAATGGGATGGTGGCGACATGACCGCCCCATTCGGTGGCTACAAGCAGTCCGGCATCGGCCGCGACAAATCCCTGCACGCCTTCGACAAGTACACCGAGCTCAAGGCGACCTGGATCCACCTGGGCGGCTGACGCCGCTCAGCAGTCCTGGCTGTGGCGGATCAGCGACTCGCGCAGCAGGTCGCGATCCATTTCATCCACGGCGTTGCGCAGGTAGTCGATCTGCTGCCGCGTCAGGCGGCACGGGTCCACCGTGTAGCCCGGGGGCCACGCGCCGATCAGCTGGAAGATGCCGTGCACGATCTGCTCCGGGGTCATCCCGGCCTTCATACGGAAGCGCTTGCGCTTGGGCTGGAATGCCAGGTACACATCCCGATCCCCCAGCACGCGTGGCGCCAGCGAGGCGGCATCGATACCGCTGCCCGTCAGCGAGGCAGGCACGCGCAGCTCCAGTACGGCCGGTGGTGCTGGCGGATCCACCACCGCAGCCGGCGATGCGGTGCTGGACGTGGCCACGAGAGGTGCAGCCAGGCGCCGCGACGCAGGCGGCTGCTGTGCTGGCGGCGGGGCGGGCGAGGGTAGGGGAACTGGTGCAGGCAACGGCCGCGGCAGCCAGTACACCGCCAGGCGGGCCTCCTCCGCAGCGCCACTGGGGGCCGGAGACCGCAGCAGCACGCCCAGCATCAGCCCGTGCACAACGATCACCACCGCGATGGCGACCGGCTGCGCCCAGCGCAAGGGGGCGGCACTCTTCCGTGAGGCTGACATCCGGGACCGTCCTGGCGGGGTGACCGCGTTGAGACCCTGCGGTGCCGGGGAAGTTCCTGCCGGATGCGCAGGTCGCCGAGGCGGTCACAGGCTGACAGTCTCGTCTGCAACCATTGCGGCAGCCAGCGGAAGGCCGTGGCAGAATCCGGCAGCTGCCTTTTTCTGCGTGCCCGATGTCCACACCTGCTGTCGCCCCTGTCGTGAACTCTCCCCGCCGCATTCTGCTGGCGAGCCTGATCGGCACCACCATCGAGTTCTTCGATTTCTACATCTACGCCACCGCCGCGGTGCTGGTGTTCCCGCACCTGTTTTTCCCCGAAAGCAGCGATGGGGCGGCGATGCTGCAGTCGCTGGCGACCTTCGCGGTGGCCTTCATCGCGCGGCCGGTCGGCTCGGCGGTGTTCGGTCACTACGGTGACCGCATCGGGCGCAAGGCGACGCTGGTCGCTGCGCTGCTCACGATGGGCATCTCCACCGTGGCGATCGGCCTGCTGCCCACGCATGCCAGCATCGGGCTGGTCGCGCCGGCACTGCTCGCGCTGTGCCGCTTCGGGCAGGGCCTGGGGCTGGGGGGAGAGTGGGGTGGCGCCGTGCTGCTGGCCACCGAGAATGCGCCGCCCGGCAAACGCGCCTGGTACGGCATGTTCCCGCAGTTGGGCGCACCGCTGGGCTTCCTGCTTTCGGCCGGTATCTTCCTGCTGCTGGGCCGCGCGATGAGCGAGGCCGATTTCCTGCAATGGGGCTGGCGCGTGCCGTTCCTGGCCAGTTCGCTGCTGGTCGGCATCGGCCTGTGGGTACGCCTGAACATCCACGAGACCCCGCAATTCCAGGCCGCGCTGGACCGCAACGAGCGGGTCAAGCTGCCGATGTGGACGGTGCTGCGCGAACATCCGCTGACGCTGGTGCTGGGCACCCTGGGGGCGTTCGCCACCTTCGTGCTGTTCTACCTGATGACGGTGTTCACCCTCGGCCACGGCACCACCGTGCTGGGCTACTCGCGTGAGCAGTTCCTGCTGCTGCAGATGGTCGGCATCCTGTTCTTCGCCGCCGGCATTCCCATTTCCGCGTTGTACGGCGACCGCTGGGGCACGCGCCGCACGATGATCGTGGCCAGCGGCCTGATCCTCGCCTTCGGCGTGGTGTTCGCGCCGCTGTTCCAGGCCGGCAGCCCGTGGCTGGTGCTGGGGTTCCTGGCGCTGGGCCTGTTCCTGATGGGCCTGACCTACGGCCCGTGCGGCACCTTCCTGGCCGAGATCTACCCGGTGCAGGTGCGCTATACCGGCGCCTCCTTGTCGTTCAACCTGGCCGGCATTCTCGGTGCCGCACCGGCGCCGTATGTGGCGACGTGGCTGGCCGAGCGCTATGGCCTGGTCGCGGTGGGCTATTACCTGTGCGTGACCGCATTGATCACCATCGTCGCCTTGCTGGCGATGGGGCGGCGCGGGCGCTGATCAGCGGAAGAAACGCTTGAGCGTGCGGCCCAGCCAGCTGCCCTGCTGGTGGTCGCGCGCGAACTGGTTGAGGTGTTGTTTGACCTGCGGCGCGTACGCCTTGTCATCGCCACGGATATGGTTGAACAGCCAGCGCGACAGCATCGTGCGCAGCTCGTCGGTGATGTCCTCACCGGCCTGGAAACGCAGCCGGTACTCGCCCACGCGCTTGCCGAAGATTTCGTGCACGCGCTTGTGCGCCGCGCAGAACGGGTAGCCGGCTTCCTCCATCAGCTCTTCTTCGAAGGCGAAGTGGGACATCGTGTAGTCCACGAGTTCGTCGATGACCTCGGCCACGGCCAGCCGCTCCAGGCTCTTCTGGGCGACGTGCAGGTGGTTGAGCATCTCCACGATGCGCATGTGCTGGTGATCGATGACATCGATACCGATGTTCAGATCGTCCTGCCAGACCAGAAGTGCCATGGTGCGTTCCCCGCGCTGTTCAACTGGGGGCGACTCTAGGCAGTCGCGGCCGGGGCCGCGTTGATCTCGATCAAGGCGCCAGGGCAGGCTCGCGCTGGCGTGGGCCGGTCGCCACGGTGGCGCAATGGACGCGATTGCGGCCGCCGGCCTTGGCCAGGTACAGCTGCCGATCGGCCTCGGAAATCAGCCGGTGCAGGGAATCGCGCTGCGGCCGCAGACAGCACAGCCCGATGCTGACCGTCATGCGCAGGGTGGTGTGGCCCAGGTCGACCTCCAGCGCGGCGATGCGCTGGCGCAGTTCGTCGAAGTAGTGCACGGCCTGCTCTTCATCCATGCCCGGTACCAGCAGGCAGAACTCCTCGCCGCCGAAGCGTGCGATCAGATCGTCCTGGCGCGCATGCTGGGCGACCGCTGCGGCCACCGCGCGCAGCGCATCGTCGCCGGCCTCGTGGCCATGGGTATCGTTGATGTGCTTGAAGTGGTCGATGTCGATCATCGCGACAGCCACCTGTTCGCCATCCAGGTGCAGCTGCGGCAGCTGACGCTGACTCTGCTCCAGGAAGCAGCGACGATTCGGCAGCCCGGTCAGAAAATCGCGGGTAGCCAGGTCCTGCAGGGTGCCGATCAGCTCGAGCTGGTCCACGTTCTGCGAGACGCGGCAGAAGAACTCCTCGCGCGAGAAGGGCTTGCGCAGGAAATCGTTGGCGCCGTTCTTGAGGAAGCGCGGAATCAGCGAGGGATCGGTATTGCCGGAAATCCCGATCACGGCCAGCTTGTCGCGCGAGCGCATCGTGCGCAGGCGGCGGGTGAATTCCACGCCCTCCATGCCTGGCATCTCCTGATCGACCACCGCCAGCCGGATCGCCGGGTGCGCCTCGATGGCCTTCAGTCCCTCGGCGCCGTCAGCGGCCTCGTAGACATCGTGCCCATACATGCGCAGCAAGGAGGCGGCGTACATCCGCGCCGACATCGAGTCATCCACCACCAGCGCGGCGATGCGCCGGTTGCGCTCCAGTCGTTGCACGAGCCACACCAGATAATCGATGCTGCCCGGGGTGTTCTTGAGCACGTAATCGATGATCTGCTGCTGCAGCACGCGCTTGCGCAGATCCTCGTCATACACGCCGCTGACCACCACGGTGGGCAGCCCGCGCGACAGGAAGTAGTCCACCACGGTATCGCGGTCGCCATCGGCCAGCACCAGCCCGGTCAGGACCAGGAACCAACCCTGTTCCTCATCCAGCAGCCGCCCGGCCTCGGCCAGGCTGGTCGCCACCGAAACCGGCAGCTCCAGCCGCTGCTCGATCGCCTCACGCAGCATGCTGGTGAACGTGCGCGAGTTTTCCACCAGCAGGATCCGCTGGGGCAGGGCATCACCGGGGTCGCTGAGAACAGCGCCCTGCAACAGTGCCGGCATGAGGCGTACGCTCGGTTCCGAGTGGGTCGGGACTGGTAGCGGCGGTTTCACGCGTAACTTTAGGGAGAGGGGTGCCGCGAAATGTCGCAGCCTCCGCCTGGTTGCCGGGTGGGTCGTCGTCCTGTGCTGGCCGCTCAGGCGGCCCCGGCTGATCGATGGATGTCCGCTTACGGTTACTATCGCTGAAGTTCCCCTCAACGTTTTAATCAGGAGGTAAATGTGCGCATTCCAAGGATTGTTGGTGTTGTGGGTGTCGTTATTCTCGCGTCGGTTCCGATGGTTGGAATGGCGCAGTCAGATAATCATGGATCGCCACTGGCGAAGCGAGGGCTGGGGCAGACACAGCCGCTGGCCGCCAACCTGAGCCAAAATTCAAATTGGCTGGTATATGGATTTGAGCGCGAGGGAATCACCTATTACCAGGTGAACGATCTTGCCGGGCGCGTGCACGTGATCATCGGAAACGCAGATGATGTGTTCTGGGCATTGCCGGCTGGCGATGTTCCCGCGCGAGTGTCGCTGCCGACGCTGCGCGTTCAGGCGCCCAGAGGCGCGAGGCGCTCCGAGGTGTACCGCGGCCCACGCTTCTCGCTGGTGCTTTACGGGAGCGGCACTGATGCCGTCTGGTCGGTCGAGCCAGTGAGCGGCAGCAACTAGGCCATCTGCGGCAACATCAGGTGCAGTTTCGTTACCGCCCGACGTAGGGTGTAACGCGGGCTCGGCTGATGACTCTGTGGTGGACCTGCAGGTGATGCGATCACCTGCAGGTCCAAGTTACGGGGAACCCAACATCCTACCTGCTGTTTCTCTGACGCCGCTGTCCTGCTGTGTTCGTCCCAAGGGCGATGGATCCAAGGAGTTTGCAGAAAGTCAGGTTAACGCTTGACTGCTACCGCGCCCTGTCTTTTTTACGTATTCAACCGAGACGCTATGCGCGGCGTCGTGGGAAGCGATTGGCGGCATTTCCAGAAGCGCCATCCTGACCCGATTGCGACGACACTGCACAACACCACCATAGGCAAGAGCTCGCCCGGCGAGACGTTCAACCGCCATGGTCATGGTGGCTTCGGACAGCGCACATGTGGCATCCAGCAACGCCACGGTCACCACGATGCCCTGATACCGACCAAACCTGCCACAGCGCGCGCGGACCTCGATCTGGCCCGATTCACTCTCCAGCAGCAGTGACACGGCATCGGTCATTGCACGGTAGGCAGCCAATTGCAGGCCGATACTCAATTGGCAGGGATCCCCCTGCAGCCGCGGGCGGGAGACGCGGTGGGTCAGATCCCACGCTTCGCGGACCCCACCAGCCTGCAGAGCGACATACAGACCCAGATGATCCAGTGCTGTCGGATAGACCATGCTGGCCTGGGCGCGGAACTGCCGCGAATGCACGACAGCGGTATCGAGCAATCCCCCAGCGATCTCGTGGTGTCCGTGCAGCTTCAGCCAGCTCACAACTTCGTTGAGGGATATATCCATGCCCTCCCCGATCTTTCTCAAGTGAAGTGCGCGTTCGCGGAGCCCCATTTCGCTTGTCACATGAGAGCTTCTGGCCAACTTGATTGCATTCTTCTCGCCGTCGTCCCGAATTTTGTAGTGATGGTAGTAGTGGCTGATGCGTGAGCCGAGGACCAGCAATGCAATGCCTGTGATGGCCATGATCAACTGTGTGGTGAAGGCTGACGGATCAAACGACGATGGGTAAGGCTTTGGCGTAGTAAGGCCGATGATGAGGTTCAGCACCGGCACCGAAATCGCGGCACCTCGCCAGCCGAGGAGGCAGGTCAGAGCAATGGCAGGTAGCGCCATAAGCACCTGTAGGCTGGTTTTCATCGTCATTGAGTCTGCAGGCAGCAGCGCCGCCGATATGCCCAGGACAGTCATCAGTCCAAGGGCCATTGACGTCGGCTTCAGGAACATCGCTGCCCAGTCCGGCTCGCTGTGGCGGGTTGCCCACAAGAGTGCAAGGGGTGCCACCGTCAGGATGCCGATGAAGTCGCCGACCACATAGCGCGCGACACCAGTGAGCGCGGGCATGTCTGGTGGAATTGGCCAGAGTAATTCTGATAGAGCAATATTGAGTGCGGTAACTACTAGCGCCGACGCTGCAGCAATTGATAATAGCCAGGTTTCTGTAGTGGTCGCCATCATTCGGCGATGCAGTCGAACGACAAACGCGACTGCCGGCATCAGCGAAGCAGAGCCAAGCACGACCCACGCCAGCCCGTACTTCTCCACCATCGGGTAACGCATCTGCGCGAAGTAGGCGTACTCACCCAGGAACAGATAGGGCCACAGTCGTGGTGGGCAGAGCAGCAGTGCAGCCACGCGTATGCCGGCAGGCAGGTAGAACTGGTCGAGGGACAGCTTGCGTGCGCCCCAACAGGCAAGGGCATAGATGACGGCAAGGACAAGCCCGATCGGCTCGATGCGCAGATTCAACTGAAGTCCATTTTTCCACCATTCTCCTCGCACCGGCTCCCCCTGTTCGTGCCGTCAACATCCCTGTGTATCAATGCCGCGATCAGATTGGACGGTATATACACGCGCCGGATTATGCAATTGCGCAAGTGGTCCGGCGCGATGGCGCGCGCAGCGTATGGATTCACGCGCGGGCATGGGTCGGGGCCATGGGCGTGACACATATCTCATTTTCTTAGGAAACTCTTCACGCTCGTCGTAGGGCCCGCAGTCGAGTTGCGCCGCGGATACACAGATGACGTCCCGTGTTCGAGGCGTGCCCATCTCTGCCACTGCAGGCCTTGATATGACGCATTCTCCACACATCGTTGCGCTGTGACGCGCGGCGTGCGCAGCAGGAGATGCGCTCCCATGCCATCTGCTGGCACTCCCGGTCTGGCGCTGCCGGGAAACGGAGCGACCGCTTTCAGATGTCGCACCATGTCTCACTTTACCCGTGGTCGCCGAACGCCCCTTGCGCCCTCACTACAACGCATCCCGCAGCTTGTACCAGGACATCGCCGCAACCAGCAGCGGGGTTCGCAGCATGCGCCCGCCGGGGAAGGGGCGGTGCGGAATGCGTTCGAATACATCCAGGCGCTCCGCCTGGCCGGCGATGGCTTCGGCCAGCACCTGGCCCGCCAGGCCCGCTGCGGCAACACCGTGGCCCGAGAAGCCCTGCGCGAAATAGACATTCGGGGTCAGTCGGCCCCAGTGCGGGGCGCGGTTGCGGGTGATATCCACATAGCCGCCCCACACGTACTCCAGCTCCACGTCGGCCAGCTGCGGGAACACCGCGCGCATGCGCCGGGTCATCACACCGCGCAGGCCGGGCGGGGGCAGGGCGGAGTAACTGGCCTGGCCGCCGAACAGCAGGCGGTGATCGCGGCTGAGGCGGAAGTAGTCCAGTGCCCAGCTGACGTCGGCCACGGCCATGTCATTGCGGATCAGCGATTGCGCCCGTGCTTGCCCAAGGACCGCACTGGCACCGATATAGGTGCCGACCGGCATGATCCGCGATTCCAGCTCCGGCGCGATGCCCTCCAGCCAGGCATTGCCGGCGATCACCACGTGGTCGGCGCTGACCGTGCCGTGCGCGGTGCGCAGCTGCGGCCGGGGCCCGCGGATCAGCTGCAGGACCGGGGACTGCTCGTGGATCACCGCGCCGGCCGCCTCCGCGGCACGGGCCAGGCCCTGCGCGTAGGCCAGCGGATGCAGGTGGCCGCTGTGGGGATCGAACATCGCCCCGCGATAGCGGGGGCTGTCCAGCTGCCCGCGCAGCTGCGTGCGGTCCCACCATTGCAGCGGATAGTCGTAGCGCTGGGCCAGATCGATCAGCCCGGCGCGCAGCATGCGCTCCTGGCGGGGTTTGATCGGCACGCTGGCATGGCCGTCGCGCCAATCGCACTCGATCTGGTGGCGGACGATGCGGTCACGCAGCAGGCGCATGCCATCGCGCGAGAATTCGAACAGCGCCCGCGCGTCTTCAGCGCCCACCAGATGCTCGAGCGTATCCACTTCGCAGCCGTAGCCGACGATCGCCTGGCCACCGTTGCGGCCGGACGCCCCCCAGCCCACGCGGTGCGCCTCCAGCAGCACGACGCGATAACCGCGCTCGGCCAGGGTCAGGGCGGCGGACAGGCCGGTGTAGCCGGCACCCAGCACGCACACGTCGGCGCTCAGATCCCCCGTCAGCGGTTCACGTAGCGGCGCGCCCGGCACGCTGTCGGCGTACCAGCTGGGTGCATGCGCCTCGCCGGCAGCCGTCATGCCGGGCACCGGCGGGGAGAGGACAGGACAACAATCATGGACAAAGGATGCCAGCAACCGGCGCGCGGGACAGGGGTCAGTCTGTCGCAGCTACTGCCGCAGGCGTGTGAGGGGGGCGCGCACCGCCGATGCGGCGCTGTGTTGCGCGAGGTCTGCGCACGGGGGTAACGTGGCTGCAGGTCATCCGAGCATGACGCATGGTCTCGCCCCCTTGGGTCGGACTGCCCACCGACAGCACGATGCTGGGCCATCATCCCTTCGCGGCGGCGGGTGAGAAGTACGTCCGCGCGCTGGCCGAGGCGGCCGGTGTCACCCCGGTGCTGCTGCCCAGCCTGCAGCCGCCGTTGCCGGCCACGCATTGGCTGGACCGCCTGCAGGGCCTGCTGCTGACCGGCGCGGTGAGCAATATCGAACCGCATCTGTATGCCGGGCCGCCGAGCTGGCCCGGCAACCGCCATGATCCGGCGCGCGATGCGAACGCGCTCTCCCTGTTGCAGGAGGCGCTGGCCCGCGACCTGCCTGTGCTGGCGATCTGTCGGGGTTTCCAGGAATTGAACGTCGCGCTCGGTGGCAGTCTGCACCCGCGCGTGCACGCGGTGCCGGGCATGAACGATCATCGTGAAGACCCGCATGCACCGGTCGAGGTGCAGTATGGTCCGGCGCATGCGATCAAGCTGTCCGAGGGCGGTTGGCTGGCCGGTTGGGCCGGGGCGTCGTGCGCCCGGGTCAATTCCGTGCACGGGCAGGGCATTGATCGGTTGGCCCAGGGCCTGCAGATCGAGGCCGTCGCCGAGGATGGCCTGATTGAAGCCGCCCGCAGCACCGCGCATCGTTTCGTGCTTGGCGTGCAGTGGCATCCAGAGTGGCGGGTGGCCGACAATCGGTTCTATCACAGCATTTTCCACGCTTTCGGCGATGCTTGTCGCCGCAACTCTCTTACAGCAGACCGGTCATGACCACCCGAACGCGTTCGCGCAAAGCCGCCGCCCCCAAGCCTGTTCCGCAGGAGAGCACGCTGCTGCGCTGGCTCAAGGACCGGCGTATCACCGAGGTGGAGTGCCTGGTGCCGGACATCACCGGCAACGCGCGCGGCAAGATCATTCCGGCCGACAAGTTCTCGCACGATTACGGCACGCGCCTGCCGGAGGGTATCTTCGCCACGACGGTCACCGGCGAGTTCCCGGACGATTACTACGAGCTGACCTCACCGTCGGATTCGGACATGATCCTGCGCCCGGATGCCGACACCGTCCGCATGGTGCCCTGGGCGACCGATCCGACCGCGCAGGTCATCCACGACTGTTTCACCAAGACCGGTGAGCCGCATGAGCTGGCCCCGCGCAACGTGCTGCGGCGCGTCCTCAACGCCTATGCCGAACTGGGCCTGCGCCCGGTGGTGGCACCGGAGTTGGAGTTCTTCCTGGTCCAGAAGAACACCGACCCGGACTTCCCGCTGCTGCCGCCGGCCGGTCGCTCCGGGCGTCCTGAAACCGCGCGCCAGTCCTACTCGATCGATGCGGTCAACGAGTTCGATCCGATCCTCGATCTGATGTACGACTACTGCGATGCGATGAAGCTGGACGTGGATACGCTGATCCATGAATCCGGCGCGGCGCAGCTGGAGGTCAACTTCACCCACGCCAATGCGATGGATCTGGCCGACCAGGTCTTCCTGTTCAAGCGCACCATGCGTGAGTCGGCCATGCGCCATGGCATCTACGCCACCTTCCTGGCCAAGCCGATGGAGAACGAGCCGGGCAGTGCGATGCATATCCACCAGAGCCTGCTGCGGATCAGCGACGGCAGCAACGTGTTCACCGGCGAGCATGGCGGTGAGGATTTCAGCCCGTTGTTCGGGCACTACCTGGCCGGCCTGCAGAAGTACGTGCCGGCGGCGATGGCGTTCTTTGCGCCAAACGTGAACTCCTACCGCCGGCTGATGTTCGGCGAGGTCTCCCCGAGCAACGTGCACTGGGGCTTCGACAACCGCACCTGCGGGCTGCGCGTGCCGCTGGATACACCAGAGAACATGCGGGTGGAAAGCCGGTTCGCCGGCTCGGATGCCAACCCCTACCTGGCCATCGCCGCCACCCTGGCCGCCGGCCTGCTCGGCATCCGCGAGCAGGGCTCCCCCACCGCGCCGATCAGCGGCAGCGCCAAGGAACTCGGCTATGACCTGCCGCGCTCGCTGGGCGAGGCGCTGGACGGGCTGGAAGGCTGCCCGGAATTGCGCGAGATGCTGGGCGAGCGCTTCTGCCGCGCCTATGTGTCGGTCAAGCGCAAAGAATACGAGACCTTCTTCCGGGTGATCAGCTCCTGGGAACGTGAGTTCCTGCTGCTCAACGTCTGACCGAGCCACCGGATCCGGCATGGCCGTGAGGGCCATGTGCTGGGAAAATGGGGGCATGCCCGGTAGGCTGGCACCCGTTGCGCCGGTCCGGCCGGTTCCCCCCAACTCGCACCTGACCTGTGGAGAGTCCGATGAAGCTGCGAATCCTCACCCTCGGCATTGCCGTATCCGTGCTGACCGCCTGTGGCGGCGGTGACAAGCAGGACGACGCCAAGGTCCTGAACGTCTACAACTACAGCGATTACATCGCCGAAGACACCATCCCGAACTTCGAAAAGGCCACCGGCACCAAGGTGACCTATGACGTGTTCGACAGTGATGAGATGGTCGAAACCAAGCTGTTGGCCGGCAACAGCGGCTACGACGTGGTGGTGCCGACGCTGAACTTCTTCGGCCGCCAGATCAAGGCCGGCGTGTTCCTGCCGCTGGACAAGAGCAAGATCCCGAACCTGGCCAACCTCGACCCGGACGTGATGAAGCGCATCGCGCAGCAGGACCCGGGCAACGAATACGGTGTGCCGTACATGATCGGCACCACCGGCATCGGCTACAACGTGGAGCTGCTCAAGCAGCGCTTCGGTGGCAGCACCGACATCGCCAACAGCTGGGATCTGGTCTTCAAGCCCGAAAACATCGCCAAGATGAAGGACTGCGGGATCACCATCCTGGATACGCCTTCGGACATGATCCCGATCGCGCTGCACTACCTGGGCGAAGATCCGCACAGCCAGGATCCGGCTACGCTGCAGAAGGCGGCCGCGCTGCTCAAGAGCATCCGCCCGTACGTGCAGAACTTCCACTCCTCGCAGTACGTGGGCTCGCTGGCCAACGGCGGCACCTGCCTGGTGGTGGGTTGGTCCGGTGACATCATCCAGGCCCGTGACCGTGCAGCTGAAGCTTCCAATGGCGTGACCGTGGCCTACTCGATCCCGCGCGAAGGTGGCCCGCAGTGGTTCGACATGCTGGCCATCCCCAAGGATGCCAAGCACCCGGAGGCCGCCTACGCCTTCATCAACTACCTGCTGGAACCGAAGGTGGCCGCGGCCAACACCAACTTCATCCATTACGCCAACCCGGTGACCGCTGCCACGCCGCTGGTGGACGAATCGATCCGCACCGACCCGACCATCTACCCGCCGGCCGATGTGGCGGCGAAGATGTTCACCTACTCGATCAACACGCCGGAGGTGGACAAGCTCTACACCCGGTTGTGGACCGAGGTGAAAACCGGGCGCTGACCGCCCCTGCGACGCCGGCCCCGTGCCGGCGTCGTCGTTTCAGGGGGTAGGACATGACGCGGCCACCACCGGTAAAATGGCATTCTCCCCCCGTCCCGCCGCCGCTCCCGGAGCCGCTGACCATGCCATTTGAAGCCAAGCCGGAAGGCGCGGTCCTCCCGGTCCTGGAACCGGGCTACCTGTCCATCCGCGCGCTGCGCAAGGAGTTCGACGGTTTCGTCGCGCTCGACGACGTCACCCTGGACGTGCGCAAAGGCGAGATCTTCGCGCTGCTCGGTGGCTCGGGCAGCGGCAAATCGACGCTGCTGCGCTGCCTGGGCGGCTTCGAGACCCCCACCCAGGGGACCATCGACCTGGACGGCCAGCGCATCAACGCGCTGCCCCCGTACCAGCGCCCGATCAACATGATGTTCCAGTCCTATGCGCTGTTCCCGCACATGACGGTCGAGCAGAACATCGCCTTCGGCCTCAAGCAGGACGGCATGGCACGCGATGCGATCAACCGCCGCGTCGGCGAAATGCTGGAGCTGGTGCAGCTGGGCAAGCTGGCCAAGCGCAAGCCGCACCAGCTCTCCGGTGGCCAGCAGCAGCGCGTGGCGCTGGCGCGGTCGCTGGCCAAAGGGCCCAAGCTGCTGTTGCTGGATGAACCGATGGGCGCGCTGGACAAGAAGCTGCGCTCGCAGATGCAGCTGGAGCTGGTCAACATCATCGAGACCACCGGGGTGACCTGCGTGATGGTCACCCACGATCAGGAAGAAGCCATGACCATGGCGACCCGGATCGCGGTCATGGATGCCGGCTGGATCCAGCAGGTCGGCAAGCCGGATGAAATCTACGAGCAGCCGGCCAACCGCTTCGTGGCCGAGTTCATCGGCTCGGTGAACCTGTTTGATGGCGTGCTCGATGAGGACCTGCCCGAGTACGTCACCGTGCGCACGCCGCTGTTCCCCGCACCGATCTACGTCGCCCACGGGATCACCGGTTACGAAGGCCAGCCGGTGGCGTTCGCACTACGCCCGGAAAAGGTGATGATCGGCAAGGACGAGCCGGCCGGGGATACCAACAAGGCGCAGGGCGTGATCGAGGAGATCGCCTACTTCGGCAGCCACTCGGTGTTCCATGTGCGCCTGCCGAGCGGGGCCAAGGTGCTGTCCAATTTCGCCAACTCCCAGCGCTGGGCCAGCGATGGCCTGACCTGGGGTGACACCGTCTGGGTGCACTGGCGCGACAACGATGGCGTGGTGCTGACCTCATGACCGCGACCGGCTGGAAGCGCTGGCTCCCGGGCACACGCGCCGGCGTGATCGCCGCGCCGTACCTGTGGCTGCTGCTGTTCTTCGCGGTGCCGTTCGTGATCATCCTGATGATCTCCTTCGCGCGCACCCAGGTCGGTTCGCCGCCGTATACCTGGCTGCTGGAGTACGTGGATGGCGCCTTCTCGCTCAAGCTCAACCTCGGCAGCTACGCAGCCCTGGTCAAGGACAACCAGTACGCGCTGGCGTACCTGAGCTCGATCAAGATCGCGGTCATCTCGACCCTGCTCACGCTGCTGATCGGCTACCCGATGGCGTACGTGATCTCGCGGATGAGCCCGGCCGCGCGCAACGTGGCGATGATGCTGGTGGTGCTGCCCTCGTGGACCTCGTTCCTGATCCGGGTGTATGCCTGGATCGGCATCCTGGACCGCAACGGCCTGCTCAACCAGCTGCTGCTCAAGCTCGGCCTGATCGATGCGCCGCTGCAGATCCTGTACACCCCGACTGCCGCCTACATCGGCATCGTTTACTGCTACCTGCCGTTCATGGTGCTGCCGCTGTACGCCAACCTGGTCAAGCTGGACAACCGCCTGCTGGAAGCGGCCTACGACCTCGGCGCCAAGCCGTGGCAGGCCTTCGTGCGGATCACACTGCCGCTCTCGCGCACCGGCATCATCGCCGGCTGCATGCTGGTGATGATCCCGGCGGTAGGGGAGTTCGTGATTCCGGAAATGCTCGGCGGGCCGGATACGCTGATGATCGGCCGCGTGCTGTGGGGCGAGTTCTTCAACAACCGCGACTGGCCCACGGCCTCGGCGGTGGCGATCGTGATGCTGGCCCTGCTGCTGGTGCCGATCCTGCTGTTCAACCGCATGCAGCAGCGCGAGCTGGAAGGAAAGCTGGCATGAGCATGGTGCGCAGCAACCGCTGGCTGGGCTGGAGCCTGCTCGGGCTGGGCTTCGCCTTCCTGTACCTGCCGATCCTGTTGTTGATGGTGTACTCGTTCAACGCCTCCAAGCTGGCCACGGTATGGTCGGGCTTCTCCACGCGCTGGTACGGCGAGCTGTTCAACAACCGGCAGATCCTGGATGCGCTGTGGATCAGCCTCAAGGTCGCGTTCTGGACGGCCTGCGCGGCCACCGTGCTCGGCACGATGGCCGCGATGGTGATGACCCGCATGCGCCGCTTCCCGGGCAAGACCCTGTTCGGTGCGTTGATCACCGCGCCGTTGGTGATGCCCGAAGTGATCCTGGGCTTCTCGCTGATGACCCTGCTGGTGGCGATGGGCGGCATTCCCGGCTTCCCCAGCCGTGGCGTGACCAGCATCTGGATCGCGCACGTCACCTTCACCCTGTCCTTCGTGACGGTGGTGGTGTCCTCGCGCCTGCAGGAGCTGGACCGCTCGCTGGAGGAGGCCGCGATGGATCTCGGCGCGAGCCGGTTGAAGGTGTTCTTCCAGATCACCCTGCCGATCATCGCCCCGGCGCTGGTGGCCGGCTGGCTGCTGGCGTTCACGCTGTCGCTGGATGACGTGGTGATCGCCAGCTTCGTGGCCGGCCCGAACTCGACCACCCTGCCAATGAAGGTGTTCTCCTCCGTGCGGATGGGCATCAAGCCGGAGATCAATGCCCTGGCCACCTTGATGGTGCTGGCGGTGTCGATTGCGGCCGTGGTGGGCTGGTACATCACCTCCCGCGCCGAGAAGCGTCGCCAGCGCGACATGCAGATGGCGCTGCAGGACCCCGGCTGAACGTCATCCCGATCCGGCAACATCCGGATCACGGGGCGGGGCGCACACTGCGGGTCTGACTTTTGGAGACCCGCGATGACCGCTGACATCATCAATCCCGCGACCGGCCAGGTCACGTATCGCCATGAACTGCTCACCGACACGGAGGTCGAGCAGCGCCTGGCCGCTGCCGCCGAGGCGTTTCCGGCCTGGTCAGCGCGTTCGCTGCAGGAGCGCGGGGCTATGCTGCGCGCCATCGCGGCCCAGTTGCGCCAGCGCAAGGGTGACATCCAGCAGGCGATGACCACCGAGATGGGCAAGCTCAAGGGGGAAGCGCTGGGCGAGATCGAGAAATGCGCCGAGGCCTGTGAGTTCTACGCCGATCACGCGGCCGATTACCTGAAGCCGCAGCTGATCGACACCGAGGCCCAGCGCAGCTACGTGCGCTACGAGCCGATCGGCTGCGTGTTCGCGGTGATGCCATGGAACTTCCCGATCTGGCAGGTGTTCCGTTTCCTCGCGCCGGCGTTCATGGCCGGCAATGTGGCGCTGCTCAAGCACGCCAGCAACGTGCCGCAATGCGCTGACCTGATCCTGGCGGTGTGCCGCGATGGCGGCTTGCCCGAGGGCGTGTTCGATGTGCTGCATATCGACAACGACCAGGCGGCCGAGGTGCTGCGCGACAAGCGCGTCAAGGCGGTCACACTGACCGGCAGCGAGCGCGCCGGGCGGTCGATTGCGGCCAATGCCGGTGACCAGCTCAAGAAGTGCGTGATGGAACTGGGCGGCAGCGACGCCTTCGTGGTGCTGGACGATGCCGATCTCGAGAAGACGGTGGCCGCAGCAGTGAAGTCACGCTTCGACAACAGCGGGCAGACCTGCATCGCGGCCAAGCGGTTCATCGTGGTCGACGCGATCGCCGATGCGTTCGTGGAGAAGTTCGTCGCCGCTGCAGGCAAGCGCGTCTACGGGGATCCGCAGGACGAGAAAACCACGCTGGCGCCGATGGCACGCGCGGACCTGCGCGACGAGCTGCACAAGCAGGTGCACGACAGCATCGCCAAGGGCGCCACGCTGCTGCTGGGAGGCGAGCCGGTGGCGGGTTCGCATGCCGGCTATCCGGCGACCATCCTGGACAACGTCACCCCCGGCATGCCGGCCTACGACGAAGAACTGTTCGGCCCGGCCGCCGCGATCCTGCGGGTCCGCGATGACGCCGAAGCGCTGCGCGTGGCCAACGACACCACCTTCGGGTTGGGCGGCAGCGTGTGGACGACCGATGCGGCGCGCGGCGAAGCCATCGCCCAGCAGCTGGAGTGCGGTGCCGCCTTCGTCAACGCCATCGTCAAGAGTGACGTCCGGCTGCCGTTCGGCGGCAGCAAAAGATCCGGCTTCGGTCGTGAACTGGCCGAGCATGGCATCCATGAGTTCATGAACATCAAGACGGTTTACGTGGCGTGATGCCACGGATCGGGTAGGAGCCGACCGTTGGTCGGCTCGCGCCGTGGTGGCTTACGGTCGCCCGCCATGGCGGCCAACGGTCGTCGCTGTAGCGACCAACGGTCGTCGCCGTAGCGACCAACGGTCGCTACTACAGCCAGCGTGCGCGCTTGAACAGGCGGTACAGCCCCACGCACACCGCACCGACGCCGATGATCATCGCCGGGTAAGCCCACGGCTTGTCCAGTTCGGGCATGTTCGTGAAGTTCATGCCATACCAGCTGGTGATCAAGGTCGGGGCGGCCAGCAGCGCCGCCCAGGCACCCAGCCGCTTGACCGTCTCGCCCTGGGCCAGGGTCACCAGCGACAGGTTCACGCTCAGCGCGGTGCCCAGCATTTCGCGCAGGGTGTCGATCACATCACTGATCCGCACCGCGTGGTCGTGCACGTCGCGCAGGTAGAGCTTCACTTCGTCCGGCACCAGGTCGCCCTGGTAGCGCTTGATCTGCGAGAGCATGTCCTGCAACGGCGCGACCGCCATGCGCATCTTGTTGAGCTCGCGTTTGAGCTCGTACAGGCGCACCACGGTCTGGCGCTTGTAGTTGTCGGAAAAGATGTCCTTCTCCAGCAGCTCCAGCGTGTCGCGGTAACGCTGGGTGATCGGCAGGTAGTTGTCGACCACGAAATCCAGCACCGCATACAGGCAGTACGACGGGCCCATCGTGCGCAGCAGGTCCGGCTCGCGCTCCACGCGGGCGCGCGGGGCGGCATAGGACAGCGATGCGCCATGGCGCACCGTGACCAGGAAGCGCGGGCCGAGGAAGGCGTGGGTCTCGCCGTAGCGGATCCGCTCGTCCACCATCTGCGCGGTCGTGACCACCACGAACAGCGAATTGCCGTAGGCCTCCACCTTTGGCCGCTGATGCGCATTGCGGGCGTCTTCGATGGCCAGCGAGTGCAGGCCGAATTCTTCCTGCAGTTTCAGCAGCACGCTGTCGTCGGGTTCGTACAGCCCCACCCACACGAAGCCGTTGTCGCTGGCGATCACATCGCTGATCGCATCCAGGCCGATGTCGTGGCGCTTGCCCTGGTCATCGTAGTGAACGCAGTTGATGACGCAGGCGGGGTTTTCAGGTGTGACGGTATCCATGGCGGGCATCGTGCGTCAGCGGCCCGTGACGGGCAGGTCACGGCGGCCCAGCACCCATGCCAGCGCCACGTGGATGGGCAGCAACAGCACGATCCACTGCAGGTTGTACTGCGCCTGCAAGGTCAGCCAATGCAGCACCAGGCCGAGCAGCGACACGCCGGCGACCGCCCACAGCACGAACCGGAACCACGCGCGCGGCACGCGGCCGCGCAGCAGGGTGATCGCAGCGGGAACGAGCAGCAGGCACAGCGGCGAGAGCTGCAGCAGGTTGCGGTTGGCCCAGGCGGCCTGGTGCGCACTGAAGCCCCACAGGTAGGTCAGCAGGGCGCCACCAATGCCGCAGAACAGCCAGAACGGCAGCGCCAGGCCACCCAGCAACCGGCGCCGGCGGCGCAGTGCAACCACACCCGCAGCGGCGATCAGGCCGCACAGCAGCCAGGGCCACCAGCTGCGCGGGGACTCGGTCGGCTCCGGGGCGATCCGGTGCGGCAGCAGTTCCTGCTCGGCCTGCACCAGCGGGCGACCTTCGCTGTTGCGCACCTGGCGCAGCGCATCGGCCAGGCGCATCGGCACGAAGGCTTCCTGCCAGCGCGACAGCGGCTGGTCGGCGAACGGGCCCAGGCCGATATCGAAGCCCAGCCACATCCACGGCGACGGCGAGGCCAGGCGCACCGATTCACTGCGGTAGGTGTTGCCGCGCGAGCGCCCGGACAGCTGCGAATGCAGCCCGCCGCCCAACGCGCCGTCGATCGCATCGCGGACCATGGTGGCGCAGTTGGCGGTGTAGTAATCGTAGTGGTAGCGCGCGTTCTCGGGCTTGGCGCGCTCGGCCAGCGACGCGGCCAGGGTGCGCGCCTGCACGGGCGTCAGATCCAGCCACTGCACGCTCGCACCGCGGCCGCTCTCCTGGTAGTACGACAGGTCCTGCCCGAGCGGCAGCGCGACCAGGTAATACATCATGTCGCCGCGCACGAAGTTGCCGATGAAATCGGACTCGCTCGGGTCGAAGTAACCGAAGTTGTACGAGGTGGCGTCGCCGGTGACCGGATCGACCACGACCAGCGCGTCATGGCCGAAGCGTTCGAAGAAGATCTCGCCCGGCTGCATGGTGACCACGCCGATGCGTGGCGCCTCGGCGGCAGGGGCCGGGGCGGCCGTGGCAGGCACGGCATCCTGCGCGGCCAGCGCCCCGAAGGGCAGGCTGGCCATCGCAAGCAGCGACAACACGAACAACAGGCGGCACAGCGACCACCGATTCAAAGGGGGCCGCATGGCGTGGGTCAATCCTCGTTGTGGGTGTCGGGCGGCAGCACGGTCACATGGAACGCCTGCACGCGCCGGGCATCGGCACGCGCCACCCGGAACACGAAGCGGTCCAGGGTGAGCTCATCGCCGGTTTCGGGCAGGTGCCCGATCGCCTCGGTGACCAGGCCACCGATGGTGTCGTAATCGTCGTCGGGGAACGTGGCACCGAAGCGCTCGTTGAAATCCTCGATCGCGGTCAATGCATCGACCACGTACTGTCCGTCGGCCTGGATCGCGATCTGCGAGGTGTGGTCCTCGGCCTCGTCGTGCTCATCGTCGATCTCGCCGACGATCTGTTCCAGCACGTCCTCGATCGTGACCAAGCCGGCGACACCGCCGTACTCGTCCACCACGATGGCCATGTGGTTGCGCGAGAGCCGGAACTCCTTGAGCAGCACGTTGAGCTTCTTGGCCTCGGGGATCAGCACCGCCGGGCGCAGCAGCTCACGGATGTTGGCCGGCCCGTTGTCGGCAACCACGCCGCGCAGCAGGTCCTTGGCCAACAGGATGCCGAGGATGTCGTCCTTGTTGTCGCCGTGCACCGGGAAGCGCGAATGGCCGGATTCGACCACCTGCTTCATCAGGTCAAGGAAGGGGGCTTCGACCGGCAGGGAGACCATCTGCGAGCGCGAGATCATCACGTCGCCGACGGTGAGCTCGGCCACCGAAATGGCGCCTTCCATCATCCGCAGCGTGTCGGCGGCGATCAGGCCGTCTTCGTGCGCGGTGTGCAGTACCGCCACCAGCTCGTCGCGGGTGTGGGGTTCGCCGGAGAAGGCAGCGGTCAGGCGTTCGAGCCAGCTGCGCTTCTTTTCATTGTGCTCCAGGGTGGAGCTACTACTGTCGTCTTCAGACATCTCTGGAAAAAAAGGCACCCGGCGTGCCGGGCGTTGGATTTAGTCTATCAGGATGCGGGCGCCTGTCAGCGCCCGGCCGAGGGCGGATTCACGCCCGGCAAGGGGGCCGGGGCGGCGCCCGGTGGCGGGGTGTCTTCCTCCGGTGGCAGGTCCAGGCTGTAGGTACAGCCGGCCAGGGTCTTGCCGGGGTGGGATTTGACCGTGGACAGGCTCAGGATCACCGACTCGATCAAGGCCTCGCCGGTACGCGGGTCGGTGACGTCGCGGCTGACCAGCTCGCGCCCGGCCATGAACTTCACCGGGGTGTCCACGCCATCCTCCAGCGCCAGGCGCTTGGCCAGCGGGCGCGGGTCGGCCAGATCCAGGATCGCCATGATGCTGGCCCCGGCCACCGTGATGTATTCGGCACGCTCGCCGAACACCGTGATCGGGGCGGCCAGGCGGAACTCGCTCATGAACTGGTTGGTCTGCGGCAGCGGCTGCAGGCCGTTGGCGACCGCCTTGAGCGGGTCGGCCACGACCGGGGCCACCGCGTCGTAGTCGCTCACGCTCTGGCGGCATTCGATCAGGGCGGTCAGGTCCAGCGGCGCCGCCTCGGCGAAGGCCGGGGTGGGCAGCAGGGCGAGCAGGCCCAGGCAGGCACATCGGAACGGGGTCATCGCAACAGGTCCATCAACTAAGGCGTGCACGGCACGGACGCGGCACCGATGATAGCGGGCGCCGGTTCGCCGTGGCAGGGCATCAACGGCGGCGGACCAGCCAGCGCAGGGTGGTGGTGAAGGAAACCACCGCGATGCCGGCCGCGCACAGCACCAGCGCGGAGGCGCCCAGGTGGATCACCCCCGGGCCGCCGGCGGTGACCGCCATCAGCGCGCGCCCGAACACCAGTGCGAAGGCTGCGGCGAGCACGAACAGCAGTGCCACCTGTACGGGCCGTGCGCGGAATATCGATGACTGGGCAGGCGATGCTCCATCGCGTCGCGCCCAGCGATACAGGGTGCGCCACCCCAGCGGGGCCGCCAGGGCAGCGGCCAGCCCGGACCAGCCGACCACGTTCAGGGCGGTGGCGCTGAGCGTCGCCCCGGCAGGACCGGCCAGCAGATGAGGCAGGATCAGGCCGGTGACCACGCAGGTGAGCGTGCCCAGCACCAGCGTCGCCGCCGCCAGCGCAGACAGGCGCCTGGCCGAGACAGCCGATAGCGGCGCGCGCTGTTGACGTGCCTTCCACCAGCTGCGTGCGGGCGTCAATGAGAGCGATGCGATCACCGCGGACAGTGCGAGCATTCCCCACCGCAGCGCGATGGGATCGCGGCCGGCCGGGGTCAGCCCGGCGAGGCCCGGCGCACCGACCGCGCAGTACAGCAGCGCGATGACCGACACGGCAAGCAGTACCGGACCAAGTGCGGAGCGGCGATCAGGAACCGGCATGACGACATACCTCCTTGTATGACGGGGAAATCAGCAATCGCAACGACCGTTCGGTTCAGCGCTCGCCGGCATACGGATCGGCAATGCCCAGTTCGGCCAGGATGTCGCGCTCCAGCTGTTCCATGGCGTCGGCTTCCTTCTCGTCCTCATGGTCCCAGCCGAGCAGGTGCAGCACGCCGTGCACGGTCAGGTGCGCGTAATGGGCGTTGAGCGCCTTGCCCTGCTCGTCGGCCTCGCGGGCGACCACCGGGGCGCAGATCACCAGATCGCCGAGCAGCGGGAATTTCACGCCCTTGGGCAGGCCCTCCGGCAGTTCGGCCGGGAAGCTGAGCACATTGGTCTCGTAATCCTTGCCGCGGTAGTGCCGGTTCAAGGACTGGCCCTCCTTCGCATCGACCAGCCGGATCGCCAGGTCGGCCTCGCGGATGCGGCCCTTCAGGGCGGCGGCCACCCACTTGCGGAAGCTCACCGCCGAGGGCAGACCGGCGCGGGGCAGGGCGTAGCTGATGGCGACGTCCAGTCGCACGGGACCACGGGTCATGGGGTCGCTCCGGGTTGGACCTGCTGCAGATCGCGGCGGTCGTAGGCGCTGACGATGCGGGCCACCAGCGGGTGACGGACCACGTCGCGCGCTTCGAAGAAGGTGAAGCTCACGCCCTCGACATCACGCAGCACATCGATCGCATCGCGCAGGCCGGACTTCACGTGCTTGGGCAGATCGGTCTGGGTGAGGTCGCCGGTCACCACGGCCGTGGAGCCGAAGCCCAGGCGGGTCAGGAACATCTTCATCTGCTCGACCGTGGTGTTCTGCGCTTCGTCCAGGATCACGTATGCATCGTTGAGCGTGCGGCCGCGCATGTAGGCCAGCGGCGCGATCTCGATGACGTTCTTCTCCAGCAGCTTGAGCACCTTCTCCACGCCGAGCATTTCATACAGCGCGTCGTACAGCGGCCGCAGGTACGGGTCCACCTTCTGGCTCAGGTCACCGGGCAGGAAGCCCAGCTTCTCGCCGGCTTCCACCGCCGGGCGGACCAGGATCAGGCGCTGCACGCGCGCTTCATTGAGCGCTTCCACCGCGCTGGCCACGGCCAGGAACGTCTTGCCGGTGCCGGCCGGGCCGATGCCGAAGTTGATGTCGTGCGTGGTGATCTGATGCAGGTAGCGGGCCTGGTTGGCGCCGCGGCCGCGCACGGTGCCGCGCTTGACCTTGATCGCCACTTCCTGGGCCTCGTAGGCGTGCTCGACCACATGCTCCACGTTGGCCTGGTTCAGCCGCAGGTGGATGGCATGGCTGTCGAACACCACGTCGCCGGCTTCGGCGTACAGCGCTTCGATCAGGGCCTGCGCATCGGCCACCACGGCCTTGGGGCCGGTCACGCGGAACACGTGGCCACGGTTGGCGATTTCCACGCCGAGTTTGAGTTCCACCTGGCGGAGATGTTCATCGAACGGGCCGGCCATGTTGGCCAGGCGCTCGTTGTCTTCCGGGGTGAGGGTGAAGTCGCGTTGTGCGAGTGCGGTCATTGCGTCCGGCGGCCGCCGGTCCAGCCGACCGGGCCGCAAGCAGGGAAAGGGAGAACAGGGTAGCGCGGGTGTGGGGCCGCCGCTACAGCACCGGCGGAAAGTGGTTTTCCACAGGGGCTGTGCAATGCCGGTGCAGCAACCTGTGGATAGGTGGCGCCAGCCCTACTGCGGCAATGGGTTCAATTGCGTGGTCAAAAAAGCGTCAACGATGGCCGGACCGACGTCCGGCCATCCCGCTCAGTCTGCCGTCACCATCCGCGCGCGCAGCGAGTTGCTGTACGCCTCGGTGATCACCACATCCACGAACTGGCCGACCAGGCGCGGGTGCCCCGGGAAATTCACCGAGCGCATGTTCTCGCTCTTGCCGGTCAGCTCGTTCGGGTTGCGCTTGGAGGGGCCTTCCACAAGCACGGTCTGCACGGTACCGACCATCTTTTCCGAAATGGCCGCGGCCTGCTCGTTGATCCGGGCCTGCAGGCGCGACAGGCGCGCGTGCTTTTCCGCATCGGTGGTGGTGTCTTCCAGATCCGCCGCGGGGGTACCCGGGCGCCGTGAATAGATGAAGGAGAAGCTCTGGTCGAAGCCCACGTCCTCGATCAGCTTCATGGTCTTCTCGAACTCGGCGTCGGTCTCGCCGGGGAAACCGACGATGAAATCCGAGCTGATCGAGATGTCCGGACGCACCGCGCGCAGCTTGCGGATCTTGGATTTGAATTCCAGCGCGGTGTAGCCACGCTTCATCGCCGAGAGCACGCGGTCGCTGCCGGCCTGCACGGGCAGGTGCAGGAAGTTGGCCAGCTGCGGCACGTCGCGGTAGGCATCGATCAGCGAATCGCTGAACTCCAGCGGGTGCGAGGTGGTGAAGCGGATCCGGCCGACGCCGTCGATCTCGGCGATGGTGCGGATCAGCAAGCCCAGGTCGGCGAACTCGCCGTCGCCATATGGGCCGCGGTAGGCGTTGACGTTCTGGCCGAGCAGGTTGATCTCCAGCACGCCCTGGGCGGCCAGCTGCGCCACTTCCACCACCACGTCCTCGAACGGGCGGCTGACCTCGGTGCCGCGGGTGTAGGGCACCACGCAGAACGAGCAGTACTTCGAGCAGCCTTCCATGATCGAGACGAACGCGGAGGCACCCTCGGCACGCGGCTCGGGCAGGGCATCGAACTTCTCGATCTCCGGGAAGCTGATGTCCACCTGCGATTTGCCCGATTCACGGCGCTGGCGGATCAGCTCCGGCAGGCGGTGCAGGGTCTGCGGGCCGAACACCAGATCCACGTGTGGCGCGCGCTTGATGATCGCCTCGCCTTCCTGCGAGGCCACGCAGCCGCCGACCCCGATGATCACGCCACGGCCGTTGTTCTTCAGCGCCTTCCAGTAACCGAGCTGGCTGAACACCTTCTCCTGGGCCTTCTCGCGGATCGAGCAGGTGTTCATCAACAACACGTCGGCCTCGGCCGGGTCGTCGGTGAGTTCCAGCCCTTCCGAGGCGGCGAGCACGGCGGCCATCTTGGTCGAGTCGTACTCGTTCATCTGGCAACCGTGGGTCTTGATGTACAGCTTGCCGCGCACCGGACCCGTCACCTGCGGCCTGGCGCCGGGCAGGGGGAGCAGATCGGGGCGGGGGGCGGAGCTGGGCGGAGCAGAGGCAGGCAAGGCAGAACCGGCCGAAGTCGGCGCGGTCGAAGCTGGCGTCCCGGTCATGGCGCTTATTCCAGTCGGGTGGGCGGGCAGGCAGCCGGATGGCTGCGGTGAGCAGGTCATTGTAGCCGGGTCGGGCTCCCCCCTTGGCAATCCCCGGCGAATTGGGGACACTCCCGCTCATGAAGGGGATGTTGGGGATCGCTGCGCTGGCCTTGGCTGCGCTGACCGCTATGCCGGCCAGTGCGGGCACCCTGTACAAGTGCGTCGGCAGTGACGGCATTCCCAGCTATGTGAGCAAGCGTGTGGCCGGGGCCGCCTGCAGCGTGATCAGCAGCTACCGGCCCGACCGCAGCGCGGCGCCCCGCCGGGCCCTGGCAACGCCTCCCGCGCCGACGCCGGCGGCGCCGATCGCCGGTGCCACGCCCGGCCCGGTCCGGGCCGATACCGCCACGACGGCGACCGCGATCACCCCGGCTCCTGCCCCGGCCACCGCCCCGGCCACGGTGCTGAGCGCGCCGTCCGCCCCGGCAGCGGCCGCTGGCAAGGCAGGGAAGGTCCGCAGCGGCCAGCTGTATGCCTATATGAAGGATGGCGTTCGCCATTACACCAGCGCACGCCCGGCCGGTATCGCCAGCATTGGCCAGGTCCGCACCATCCACTACAGCTTCATCGAGCGCTGCTACGCCTGCGGGGCGAACCCGGCCGTCAACTTCGGCTCGGTGCGGCTCAACACCACGGCCTACCAGAGCGAGATTGCCGCCGCCGCCCGTGAGTTCGGGGTGGAAGAGGCGGTGGTCCGCGCGATCATCCATGCCGAATCGGCCTACAACCCGACCGCGCTCAGCCGCGCCGGCGCACAGGGCCTGATGCAGCTGATGCCACCGACCGCGCGCCGTTTCGGGGTCAGCGATTCCTTCGATGCTTCGCAGAACATCCGCGGCGGCGTGCAGTACCTGTCCTGGCTGCTCAAGCGCTTCAACGGTGATCTCACCCTGGCTGCGGCGGGCTACAACGCCGGCGAGGGCGCGGTCGACCGCCATGGTGGCGTGCCGCCTTACAGCGAGACCCGGTATTACGTGAAGCGGGTGGCCCTGTTGGCCGACCGCTATCGCGGCGCAGTGGCCAGCCATCAATAACCCATGGCGCCGGTGGTACCTGATGCCGTACTGTCGGGGTAATGTCGTTCCGTAGTACCGCGTTGTGTGGCCGACTTCGGTTCAGCTACACTCGCGGCTGATTCAATGTGGACTGGCCCCCACCGGTCTGCTGGCAGCCTCAAGCTACCTAAATCAATATCGGAGTGCCGGATGGCCAACGATGGGGTAAACGATCCAGTCAACACTGGACGTCGGCGGTTTCTCTCAGCAACCACTGCGGTGGTCGGAGCGGTCGGCGTCGGATTTGCAGCGGTACCGTTCATCAAGTCCTGGAATCCCAGCGCCCGCGCCAAACTGGCCGGTGCCCCGGTGATTGCCGACATCAGTGCGCTCCAGGAAGGCCAGCGTCTGGTCATGGAGTGGCGTGGGCAGCCCATCTGGATCGTCAAGCGCTCCAAGGCCATCCTCGATGCACTGCACGGGCTGGACGGCCGCCTGAAGGATCCCGAGTCGGGCGAGAAAGAACAGCAGCCCGAGTACGTGCTCAAGCAGAATCCCGAATTCCGTTCGATCAAGGCCGAGGTATCGGTGCTGGTCGGGCTGTGCACCCATCTGGGCTGTTCGCCGGAAATGGTCGCCGAGATCCGCCCCGAGCCCTACGACCCGCAGTGGAAGGGCGGCTACTTCTGCCCCTGTCACAAGTCGCGCTTCGATATGTCCGGTCGCGTGTTCAAGGATGTTCCGGCACCGATCAACCTGCTGGTGCCGCCGCACCATTACCAGGACGACAACACCATCATCATCGGCGTTGATCCGCAGGGGGCGGCTTGATCATGGCCAATATCCTTTCCCGCACCGCCACCGGACTGGCCGACTGGGTCAACGCCCGCGCGCCGGGCCTGATGCCGGTCTACCGCAAGCACGTCAGCGAGTATTACGCGCCGAAGAACTTCAACATCTGGTACTACTTCGGTTCGCTGGCGCTGCTGATCCTGGTCAACCAGATCGTCACCGGCATCTTCCTGACGATGCACTACAAGACGAACGCGGCCGAAGCGTTCGCCTCCATCGAATACATCATGCGGGACGTGGAGTGGGGCTGGCTGATCCGCTACATGCACTCCACCGGTGCCTCGCTGTTCTTCATCGTGGTCTACCTGCACATGTTCCGCGGCCTGCTCTACGGCAGTTACCAGAAGCCGCGCGAACTGGTCTGGATCCTGGGCATGCTGATCTACCTGGTGCTGATGGCCGAAGCCTTCATGGGCTACGTGCTGCCCTGGGGCCAGATGTCGTTCTGGGGCGCCAAGGTGATCATCTCGCTGTTCGGCGCGATCCCGGTGATCGGGACCGGCCTGACCGAATGGATCATGGGCGACTACCTGCCCAGCGACGCCACCCTCAACCGCTTCTTCGCCCTGCACGTGATCGCGCTGCCGCTGGTGCTGCTGCTGCTGGTGGTGCTGCACCTGGGCGCGCTGCATGAAGTGGGCTCCAACAATCCGGACGGCGTGGAGATCAAGAAGGGCCCGAAGGGCAACCGCTGGTCGGCCACCGCGCCTACCGATGGCATTCCCTTCCATCCGTATTACACGCTCAAGGATGCGGTCGGCGCCGGCTTCCTGCTGATCATCGCCGCCTTCATCATCTTCTTCGCCCCGGCCTTCGGCGGGTTGTTCCTCGAGCACGACAACTTCACCGAGGCCAACCGCCTGGTGACGCCCGAGCACATCAAGCCGGTCTGGTACTACACCCCGTACTACGCCATGTTGCGCGTGGTGCCCAACAAGCTCGGGGGCGTGATCGTGATGTTCTCGGCGATCGCCATCCTGTTCCTGGTGCCGTGGCTGGACCGGGCGCGGGTAAAGTCCTACCGCTACCGCGGCCTGCTCTCGCGCGGCCTGCTGGGCATGTTCGCGGTGTGCTTCGTGTGGCTGGGCGTGATCGGCTCCGGCCCGGGTACGGATGCGCACGAGACCTACATCGGGCGCGTGCTGACCTTCCTGTATTTCGCCTTCTTCATCACCATGCCGCTATGGACCAAGCTGGACAGGACCAAGCCGGTACCGGACCGGGTGACCACGCATGACTGACCACTGGATTGTCCGGCTGGCCTGCGCGGCGGCCCTGATGCTCGGTGTCGCGGTGGCCGATGCCGCCGAGGGCGCCAAGACCCTGCAGGCCGGCAATGACCTGAGCGATCGTGCCTCGCTGCAGCGCGGCGCGCAGCTCTACATGAATTACTGCTCCGGCTGCCACGCGCTGAAATACCTGCGCTACTCGCGCATGGCTGCCGATCTCGGGTTGAGTGAAGAAGAGGTCATGAACAACCTCAACTTCACCGGCACCCCGGTGGGTGAACCGATTCCGGTGACGATGCCCAAGGCGCAGGCCGAGAAGTGGTTCGGCAAGATGCCGCCGGACCTGAGCCTGATCTCGCGCGTGCGGGGCAGCGACTGGGTCTACACCTACCTCAAGTCGTTCTACCTGGATCCCACGCGGCCGCTGGGCTGGAACAACACCGTGTTCCCCAATGCCTCCATGCCCAACCCCCTGTGGGAAATGCAGGGGCTGCAGCATGCGGTGCATGGCAAGGCCGAGGGCCCCGGGCTGGATGCACCGGTGGTCGGGCTGAAGATCGAACAGCCGGGCAACATCGATGCCGGGCAGTACGATCAGGCGGTGCGCGACATCACCAACTTCCTGGAGTATGCCGGCGAGCCGGCTGCCCTGAAACGCCAGAAGCTGGGCGTGTGGGTGATTCTGTTCCTGGCGCTGCTGACCTTCCTGGCCTATCTGCTCAAGAAGGAATACTGGAAGGACGTCCACTGAGCGGTCGGACGCCTTCCCGCGTCGATCGTTCCTGCCGTGGGACGATCGACCTATTGGCTTTTGTGATGTGCGGTTGCACACTCGGGTACTGTGACGACCGTTGGCAATGGGCTGGCGGCGCCGATACGACCGGCGGTTACCGGACGTTGGAGAGCCTTTGATGGCGGCGAGCGTACGCATGCGGAATACCCTGACGCTGTTTTCCTCGAACGACGATGTGCTGTGCCATCGCGTGCGGCTGGTATTGGCGGCCAAGGGCGTCACTTATGACTCCGTGCCGGTCGACCCGCAGAACCCGCCCGAAGATCTCATCGATCTCAATCCGTACCACTCCGTGCCCACTCTGGTGGAACGCGAGCTGGTGCTGTACGCGGCGTCGGTGGTCAGCGAATACCTGGACGAGCGCTATCCGCACCCGCCGCTGATGCCGGTCGATCCGCTCTCGCGGGCCCGCATCCGCCTGGCGATGTTGCGCATCGAACACGACTGGGTGCCGCAGGTTCAGGCCATCCAGCTGGGCAACAAGACCCAGGCCGAGGCCGGGCGCAAACGGCTCAAGGAACTGCTGACCAGCGCGGTGCCGTTGTTCAAGGCCAGCAAGTTCTTCCTCAACCCGGAAATGAGCCTGGCCGACTGCGCGATGGCGCCGATCATCTGGCGACTTCAGGCACTGGACGTGCCGCTGCCGAAGGATGGCAAGTCCATCGAAGACTATGGCAACCGCATTTTCCGGCACCCCGGCTTCATCCGCAGCCTGACCGACCAGGAAAAGAAACTGCGCGATCTGCCGGTCTGATCGGCGGGATGTGTGCTGCATGCGGCACACCCGTGTACTGAACGAAATCGCGGTGCCGGTACGCGCCATGGCTGACCTGCGGGTAGGCGGGCGCGTACACTTGCATCAGGCAATCCGGATCAAGAGCAGCCGAGCACGGCTCGGCTCTACCACATGACTGAAGACACTTTTCGCATGACCAGCCACCGTCCGTACCTGTTGCGGGCCTTGGTGGAATGGATCAATGACAACGACCTGACGCCGCATATCCTGGTCGACGCCGGCATGCCTGGCGTGCAGGTGCCGCAGAGCGCGGTCAAGGACGGCCGCGTCGTCCTGAACATCGCCGAGCGCGCCGTGGTGCGCCTGCATATCGACAATGACAGCGTGAGCTTCTCGGCCCGCTTCTCCGGCACCAGCTACCCGGTGCAGGTGCCGATCTCGGCCGTGCTGGCCGTGTACGCCCGCGAGACGGGGCAGGGCATGGCGCTGCCGGATGACATCCCGGGCCATGAGCCGGGTCCGGACGATGCGCTGCCGCCGGACGATTCACCTACCCCGCCGGACGATGCACCGCCCAAGCCCAGCGGTCGCCCGCATCTGCGGGTGGTCAAGTAGGACCCACCATGGCCGCCGCAAGGCGGCCATTTCATTAGACGTCTTCGGCATCCCGTGTATCGATATCGCGGCGGATCTCACTGATCCGCGCCGCCGACGGCCCCACGAACGTGATCAGCTGATCACCGCGCAGCACCATGCGCCCGCTGTGGCGGTCCACGCCATCGTGCGAGTACTCGAACTTGAAGGTGCGCTCCCAGCCCAGCCAGCCGTTCTCCTTGCGGCATACGCGCAGGCCGGTGGCGTGCACGCTCTGGTCCAGCCACTGCACATCGGCAGCGCGGCAGGCATTGCGCCCGAGCACGCCTGCACGTTCGGCGGCGGCACGGGAAGAATTCCAGAAGGCGTAGGCAAACGCGCCGGCAATCATCAACAGGATCAAACTGGGCATCGGTGACTCGGCGCGGTCAGGGAGGTCGGTCCTCCCAAGATGGCGACGAATGCGGCGCGGATCAAGCCATCCGCGCGATCGCGATCAGGGCGTGCGCGGTGGCGGTGGCGGGACGGGTATCGGTGTCGGTGTGGGTGTCGGCGTCCGAGTCGGGCTCGCCGGCGGGGCCGGAACCGGGTTCGCGCTCGGGACCGGCGGACGGGGCGGAACCACGGTGGGCGCTCGCATCGGTGCCTGGGAAGCCGGAGCCGCCATCGGCGGTGCCGTTACGCCGGGAGCGGGCAGGGTCGCCGGGTCCGGAGTTCCCATCGGCACCGTCGCCGGCGCGGTCGCCACCAGCTTCAGCAGTGCGGCCCAATCCTGGCGATTGAAGCTGCATTCCTCTTCGCGGCCCGGCGTACAGCCCAGATCCACCCCATCGCCTGCACCGGCCTTCGCGGGCGGCAGCTCGATCCGGCCGCTGCGGTCCAGCGACAGTTTGCGCAACGCCACGGTGTTCATGACGTTGCCGCCGATCAGATACAGCGTGCGGTCGCCGCCCATGTTGGCCGCGATCACCACTTCGCAGTGCGATTTCCAGTGTGTCACCGCGCCGCTGCCCAGCGACTGCACCAGCCCGCTGTAGCTCAGGGTCTCGCGGCGGTCGCGCAGGTAGCACAGCAGGTCGCCGGGCGCGGGTTTCTCCTGCGCCGGGTCGGTCATCCGGTACGGCCCGCTGTTCTGGTAGGCAGCGCGGATGTAGTCGATGTGTCGGGGCGAGCGGGTAAAGCCGGGTACCGAGGCGCGGGTCATCACCCAGGAAATGAAGGCGGCCGACCACGGGTTGTCTATCAGGAACGCACGGCAGTCGCTATCGGTGTAGCGCGTGCCCGGTGGGGCCAGGCAGCTCGATGCGCCGGGCTGGCTGCCCATCGGCGACAACGTGCCGCTCTGCCGCCAGTAGCCGACCACCCGCTGCCACGCGACGAGGCCGTTGTCGGCCAGGTGGACGTCCTCGGCTTCGGTCACGCTGAGGCTGGCCGCGCGGCCATCGCGGTCGATGAAGGGGCGGTACCAGAGGCGGTGTTCGTTGCAGGCGGTCTGCACGATGGCCACGGCCAGCGGGCTCAGCCCGAACCGCGGGGGCACATCGCAGACCTCGGCCGCGGATGCGGTGGCCGGCAGCAGCGTCGCCAGCGACGACAGACATGCAAGCAGGAACAAGGGGCGCATACGCGCTCTCCGGGTGGGGGCAGGGCAAGCCTCGCAGACCCGGTCTGCCGATCCCGTGAACACCGCGCGCCGACGCCGAACGACCAACGGTCGTGCGCTACCAGCCCGGTCGGTGTCGACCGTTGGTCGACACGCGCGTTTCAGCCCGGGGGCGGACCCAGTTTCAATGACAGGTCGATTGCCTGCACATGCTTGGTCAGCCCGCCGATGGAAATGCAGTCCACGCCGTCCTCGGCGATCGCGCGCAGGCCGTCCAGGCCGACACTGCCGGACACTTCCAGCGGAATGCGCCCGGCCGCGATGTGCACGGCCTCACGCCGCGTGGCAGCGTCGAAGTCGTCGATCAGGATACGGGTGCAGCCGACCGCCAGCGCCTCGCGCAGCTGGTCCAGGTCTTCGACCTCGACCACCAGCGGCAAGGCCGGCCACTGCACACGCGCCGCCAGCACGGCAGCGGTCAGCGAGCCGGCCGCGCGGATGTGGTTTTCCTTGAGCATCACCGTGTCGAACAGACCCAGGCGATGGTTGTCGCCGCCGCCGCAGCGCACTGCGTATTTCTGTGCGACACGCAGGCCGGGCAGGGTCTTGCGGGTGTCCAGGATCCGCGCGCCGGTACCGGCCACCGCCGCGACGTACTGCGCGGTGGTGGTGGCCGTGCCGGACAGTGTCTGCAGGAAGTTCAACGAGGTCCGCTCGGCACTCACCAGGCTGCGGTTGCGGCCCTGCAGCAGGGCCAGCACGGTGCCGGCGGCGACGCGGTCGCCCTCGGCCACGCGCCAGTCGATGCGTACCTGCGGGTCGAGCGCCTGATGGGTCGCATCGAACCAGGGGCGGCCGGCGATCACCGCGTCCTGCTTGCACAGCAGGTAGGCGCTGTCGGGGCGGTCCGGGAGCAGGGCCGCGGTGACATCACCGCTGCCGATATCCTCGGCCAGTGCACGGGCCACATCGGCGGCCACCAGGGCGGCCTCGGGGGCCGGCACGGGGAGGTGGCTCATTTTTCCGGGAAATCGGCGATCTGGGCGGTGGCGATGGCCTCTTCGGCCAGCAACACCGGGATGCCGTCATCCACGCGGAACACCTGCTTGCGGTCGCGGGTCAGCAGGGCCTCGCGCAGCGTCTGCGCCTGCGGGCTGCCATCGGCCTTGAGCACGGCACCGCTGCCGATCGCGCGGTTGAGCGCGTCCAGGCCGGTGGCGTCCAGCAGGGACAGGGGCTGGCGCGTATCGGGCGAGCACAGGAGGTCGAGCAGCTTGCGATCCATGGATTCTTCGTCTTGCGTGGAAGACGGCTAGAATACGTCTTTAAGGCAGGTGACGGCCAATGACCCTCAACCAAACCGCGCCGCTCGTCGGCATCGTCATGGGATCCCGCTCGGATTGGGAAACCATGCAGCACGCCGCCCAGAAGCTGGATTCGCTGGGCGTTCCCTATGAAGTGAAAGTGGTCTCGGCGCACCGCACGCCGGACGTGCTGTTCACCTACGCCGAGCAGGCGGGCCAGCGTGGCCTGCGCGCGATCATCGCCGGTGCCGGCGGGGCCGCGCACCTGCCGGGCATGATCGCCGCCAAGACCGCCGTGCCGGTGCTGGGCGTGCCGGTGCAGTCCAAGGCCCTGAACGGTATGGATTCGCTGCTCTCGATCGTGCAGATGCCGGCCGGTATCCCGGTGGCCACCTTCGCCATCGGCAACGCCGGCGCCTCCAACGCGGCCCTGTTCGCGGCCGCCATGCTGGCGTCGGATCAGCCGGCGATCGGTGAGGCGCTGGACGCCTTCCGCGCCCGCCAGACCGAAGACGTCATGGCCCACGACGACCCGCGTCAATGACCAGGACCGTTGGCATTCTGGGCGGCGGTCAGCTCGCCCGCATGATGGTCCTGGCCGGTGCGCCGATGGGGCTGCGCTTCGAGCTGTTCGACCCGGCCGCCGATGCCTGTGGTGCCCAGGTGGCACCGCTGCAGGTGGCCGCCTTCGAGGACGAGGCGGCCCTGGCGGCCTTCGCCGCGCGCGTGGACGTGGTGACCTTCGACTTCGAGAACGTGCCGGCGCGCAGCGCCAAGTTCCTGGCCGAGCGCGTGCCGGTGCATCCCAATCCGGATGCGCTGGCCGTGGCCCAGGATCGGCTCAGTGAGAAGACCCTGTTCCAGTCGCTGGGCATCCCGCTGCCGGCCTTCGCCGATATCCGCAGCCGTGACGAACTGGCGGCCAAGGTCGTCGAGTTCGGCATGCCCTGCATCGTCAAGACCCGTCGGCTGGGCTATGACGGCAAGGGCCAGTTCCGGATCCGCAGCGCGGCCGACATCGACGCGGCCTGGGACGCCCTCGGCAGTCAGGTCGAGAAGACCGGGTTGATCCTGGAGGGCTTCGTCGCCTTTGATCGCGAGGTCAGTGTGGTGGCGGTACGCGGGCAGGATGGCGAGTTCCGCGCCTGGCCGATCACCGGCAACTGGCACGTCAACGGCGTGCTCTCGGCCAGCCTGGCCCCGGCACAGCTGTCGGCGGCGCAGCACGAGGCGGCCATCGGCTACGCCCGTACCTTGGCCGAGCGCCTGGACTATGTCGGCGTGTTCGCGCTGGAGTTGTTCTGCCGCGGCGAAGAGCTGCTGGCCAACGAGATGGCCCCGCGCGTGCACAATTCCGGCCACTGGACCATCGAGGGCAGCGAGACCTCGCAGTTCGAAAACCACCTGCGTGCCGTGCTTGGCCTGCCGCTGGGCGCCACGCGCATGCTCGGCCATGCCTGCATGCTCAACTGGATCGGGCAGATGCCCGAGGCTGCGGCCGTGCTCGGCCAGGCCAGCGGCCATTGGCACGATTACGGCAAGCAGGCGCGGGACGGCCGCAAGGTCGGCCATGCCACCCTGCGCGATGATGATGCGGCGGCGTTGGCCGGTGCATTGGAAAGCGTCGGTGGGCAATTGGATCGCGCCGACCAGGTCGCGCCGGTCATCACGATCCTGCGCGGTTGAAGGCGAGGGGTGCCGGCCAGCAGCCGGCACTACCGGGACGCACGACCAACGGTCGTGCGCTACCTGACCTCAATCGCGCAATTGCGCGGTAACGAAGTCCCAGTTCACCAGCTTCCAGAACGACTCCAGATAGCGCGCGCGCTCGTTCTGGTAGTCGATGTAATACGCGTGTTCCCACACATCGCAGGCCAGCAGCGGAGTGCTCTCACCGGTGAGCGGCGTGCCCGCATTGCGCGTGACCTGGATCGCCAGCGCGCCATTGGGGTGCTGCACCAGCCACACCCAGCCCGAGCCGAACAGGCTCAGCGCCGCACGGTCAAAGGTGTCACGCAGGCGTTTGGCATCGCCGAAGTGGCGGGTGACCAGTTCACCCAGCCGGCCCTGCGGATCGCCCCCGGCGCGCGGGTGCAGGCACTGGAAATAGAACTGGTGGTTCCAGGCCTGCGCGGCCGCGTCGAACAGACTGCCCTGGCTCTGGCGGACGATCTCCTCCAGTGGCAGCTCGGCCAGCTCCGTGCCTTCAATACGTGCGTTCACCGTGTCCAGGTAGCCACGGAAGTGCCGCCCGTGGTGCAGGTCCATCGTCTCCGCGGACAGGTGAGGCTGAAGGGCGGCGCGGTCGTAGGGAAGGCGAGGCAGTTCGAGGGGCATGGGCACGACAGATTGGGAAGGGAGAGCGCCGATCCATGGCGGATCGTCATCAGGGTGGCCGATGGCAGGGTGCCCACCACGCGAAGGTAGGGCATACAATGGCGGTCAGGGAAGTCTATCCGACCGGTGAGGCCGGGTTGTCCCATTGGAGGGAGAGTCGTTGTGGCGGTGATGCAGCAGATCCAGTCCGAAGTCGAACGTTACCCCCTCGTGTTGTTCATGAAGGGCACCCCGCAATACCCCATGTGCGGCTTTTCCAGCCGTGCCATCCAGGCGTTGATGGCCGCCGGCGCGATCGCGCTGCGCACGGTCAACGTGCTGGAAGAACCCGAGATCCGCGCCAACCTGCCGCGCTTCTCCAACCTGCCGACGTTCCCGCAGCTGTTCATCCACGGTGAGCTGATCGGCGGCTGCGACATCGTGCTGGAGCTGTTCGAATCCGGCGAGCTCAAGCGCATCGTCGAAGAGGCGTCCCAGCCGTGAGTGCGGTCCCGTCCGTGGTGGTCGGGACCGGATCGCTCGCCGATCGCGTCATTCTCATCGCCGGAGCCGGGGGAGGCTTTGGCAGCGCCGCGGCCGTCGCCTGCGCACAGGCCGGGGCAACCGTGGTCCTGCTGGGGCGCAAGCCACGTCGGCTGGATCGGGTCTACGCAGCGGTCGAAGCCGCCGGCCCGGAGCCGCTGCTGTATCCGCTGGATCTGGAAGGGGCCACCCCCGACGACTACGCCACCCTGGCCGAGCGGCTGCACTCCGAGCTCGGCCATCTGGATGGGGTGCTGTACTGCGCGGCCGATTTCGCCGGGCTGACCCCGTTCGAGCTGGCCGACCCGGCCGCCTTCGCCCGGGCGGTACACGTAAACCTGACCGCCCCGGCCTGGCTGGCCCAGGCCTGCCTGCCACTGCTGCGCCAGAGCGACGATGCCGCGCTGGTGTTCACGGTGGACGACCCCACGCGGGTAGGGCAGGCCTACTGGGGCGGCTACGGCGCGGCCCAGCACGGCCTGCGCGGCCTGATCGCTTCCCTGCATGACGAACTCGGCCGCAGCCCGGTGCGGGTCAGCGGCCTGCAACCCGGCCCGATGCGTACGGCGCTGCGCGCCCGTGCGTTCTCCCTGGATGAAGACCGCGCCGCCCGTGACCCGGCCGAGTGCGCCGCCGCGGCGGTCCTGCTGCTGTCCGCCGCGGGCGCCGCGTATCGCGGCCAGATTCTCGACGCCTGAGAGAGCGGCAAAAGCGTCATCGCTGGCGTGGCCGCGCCCAAGGCCGCTACCCGGCGGTCCGGTAGTGCCGGCCGCTGGCCGGCTCCCCGGTGAACCCTTGAAAACCCAGCGGGAAACCATCTCGAAACGCTGAGAGCCCCGATACCCCGCATTCAGCCAGTCACACTCAGATGTGAAGATAGCGTCACGATCCCGTTGTGATGGCGTGTGTTTTGTCGCCAAACCGTCACAATCCGAGGCTATCGTGTTAATCTAGTGTTAACCGTTGCGGCTGAAACCAGCTCGCGGCTAGGGAACCCAGATAAAAGTCCAGTCAGCCGCCAGCAAGGCTGCTTGGGCGCGTTTTTTTCTCCGCCATCGCCAATCTCGCATCGAGGCTACTCCCCAATGACCCACTCCCGTTGTCTCCGGATGTCCAAGCTGACGCTTGGTCTCGTGGCTGCACTTGCCGCCGCTCCCGCCTTCGCCCAGAGCACCTCTTCCGGTGTCGGCGGTCAGGTCACGTCGGCTGCAGGCGCGCCTGTCGTCGGTGCAGAAGTCACCATCACGCACACCGAGTCGGGCACCGTCAGCCGCGCCACGACCGATGCATCGGGTCGTTACAACGCGCGCGGCCTGCGCGTGGGTGGTCCGTACACCATCACCATCAACAAGCCGGGTGAAGGCACGCGCACTGAAGAAGGTGTGTACCTCGGCGTCAACCAGATCGGTACCGTCAACGCGGCACTGACCGGCGACCTCGCTGCGACGAACCTCGATGCCGTGCAGGTGACTGCCGTGGCCGCAGGCTCGGAAGTGTTCAGCGCCACCAAGATGGGCTCGGGCACGTCGATCAGCCAGGAAACGATCGAAGCCATGCCGTCCGTCGGCGGCAACATCCAGGACATGATGCGCCTGGATCCGCGTGTCGCTTTCGTTGACCGTGCTTCGGGCAGCATCAGCGCCGGCGGCCAGAACCCGCGCTACAACGCCGTCCGTATCGATGGCGTGAACGCCAGCGACACCTTTGGTCTGGAAGGCAACAGCTTCCCGACCCGTCGCCAGCCGGTTTCGATGGAAGCCATCGAAGCCATCAACGTCGACCTGTCCAGCTACGACATCACCATCACCGGCGCCACCGGCGCTGTGGTCGATGCCGTGACCAAGTCGGGTACCAATGAATTCCACGGCTCGGTCTACGGCTACATGCGTGACGGCAGCTGGTTCGGTGACAACCCGGGTGGCGGCAAGTTCAACGGTTTCGAAGACGAGAAGACCTACGGCTTCACTCTCGGTGGCCCGCTGGTGAAGGACAAGCTGTTCTTCTTCGCCAACTATGAGAAGTTCGAGCAGTCCGCTCCGGGCGCCGACATCGCCGGCAGTGCCATCGGCGCCGGTACCATCACCGATGCCCAGATCGCCCAGGCCCAGCAGATCTTCCAGGAACGCTATGGCGTGTCGGCGGGTAGCTACGACGCCGCTTCGGACACCAACCTCGAAGAATACGCGCTGAAGCTGGACTGGAACATCACCGACAATCAGCGTGCGAGCTTCCGCTACAGCAAGCTGGAGCAGGACAAACTGCGCATCAATGGCTACGGCCAGACCACCGGCGCGTCGATCAGCTCGTACTGGTACCAGCACGACAAGAAGATCGAGTCCTACGTCGGCCAGCTGTTCAGCGACTGGAGCGACAACTTCTCGACCGAAATCAAGGCCAGCTACCGCGATTATTCGGCCATCCGTACTCCGTCGGCTCCGGGTACTCCGGCGATCCTGATCGGTTTCGGCGGTCTGAACTCGAACCGTGAGTCGGTCGCCAATCCGACCCTGTACCTGGGTACCGAAGCCAACACCCAGTACAACGAGCTGTACACCAAGACCTGGAACTACTTCGCCTCCGGCACGCTCACCCTGGGCGACCACGACGTGAAGTTCGGTGCGGACTACAGCAAGAACGAAATCTACAACCTGTACGCGCCGAACGTCGATGGGTACCTGGTCTACAACGGTATCGAAGGCTTCCGTAACAACACGCCGGTGGTCAGCACCTGGCGTAACCCGGTGGATGGTGGCGTGGAGAGCCTTGCGGCCGACTACGACTACACCACTCTGGGCCTGTTCGTACAGGACACGTGGTACGTCAACAACAACCTGACCCTGACCCTGGGCGTGCGTGCGGACAAGTACGACACCAACAAGGACACGGCTTATAACCAGCGTGCCAGCGAGTTCTTCGGTTACGACAACCGTTCGATCGGCGACAACGGCTTCATGGTACAGCCGCGCGTCGGCTTCAATTACACCTTCGACAGCGATCGCCCGACGCAGATGCGTGGTGGCGTTGGCCTCTTCCGTGGTGAAGCGCCGCAGGTGTGGCTGGGCAACATCTATGCCAACAACGGCGTGAACTTCACCCAGGGCACCGATTACCCGTACAACAACCGCAACCGTCCGGCACAGCAGGTCGTGAACTTCGTCTCCGACGATTTCCGCACCCCGTCCGTGTACAAGGCCAATCTGGCGTTCGATCACGAACTGCCGTGGAACGGTCTGGTCGCATCGGCCGAGCTGCTGGTGACCAAGGTCAAGGATGGTCTGTACTTCAAGCGCCTGGAACTGATGCAGCCGAGCTACACCGGCGGTCCGGACGGTCGCAACTTCTACTGGGGCAACGTTGCCAACGCTTCGACCTCGAAGTCGACCACTCCGAGCTGGGTGAGCGATGCCGTGCTGCTGGACAACACCGACAAGGGGCGCACCGCGCAGTTCACCGTGTCGCTGGCCAAGCCGTTCAGCCCGGACAGTGACTGGGCTTGGAACCTGGGTTACACCTACACCGATGCGAAGGAAGTTGCCAGCAACAGCTCCTCGGTGGCGACCTCGAACTGGAACAACAACTACATCTTCCAGGCCAACGAGAACGCGCTGTCGCGCTCGCGTTACGAGATCCGTAACCGCGTTTCCGGCTCGGTGAACTGGAAGCATGCGTTCTTCGGTGACTACGAAACCCAGGTGGGCATGTTCTACGAAGGCCGTACCGGTCGTCCGTACAGCTTCGTCTACTCCAACGACATGAACGGCGACGGCCGCACCTACAACGACCTGTTCTATGTGCCGAAGGGCCGTGGCGACGTGCTGTTCACCGGTGGTGCCGCCATGGAAGAAGCCTTCTTCGCATGGATGGAGAACAACGCACAGCTGAACCGTTACGCCGGCCAGGTGACCCCGCAGAACTCGGCTCGCGCCGGTTGGGTCAACACCTTTGACGTGCGTATCACCCAGCAGTTGCCGGGCTTCATGAAGGGTCACAAGTCCGAAATCTGGCTCGATATCCAGAACGTGGGCAACCTGCTCAACAAGAAGTGGGGTCGCATCGACGACTTCGGCTTCTATGCTGACCAGGGTATCGCCAACTTCCGCGGCATCGACCCGACCACTGGCAAGTACCTGTACGAGTTCCGTGCGGAGCGTCAGGGCAGCCAGAGCGCCACCGTGACCGACAGCGCCTTCGCCAACGCGGATGCGGACGGTTTCAACACCGGTGTGTCGCAGTGGTCGCTGCAGCTTGGTTTCCGCTACAAGTTCTGATGCGTCGGACATAGTGGATGATTGAAAAGCGGCCGGGGTAACCCGGTCGCTTTTTTTGTGTGTAGGAGGGAGGGGCGGCTGGATACGCCTCGGTCTCCATCGTCCGCTCCAATGAGTGTTGTGCTGGGCAGTGCATGCCTGTATATTCAATTGGTTGCGCAGAAATCAGCGCAACTGCGACGGCCCAGTGCCCCTGTCGCGGTCAGGACACATCCAACGGTCGGGTTTCCCGGCCGTTTTGCTTTTTAAGGGGGCAGCGGTACAGTCGGTAACCTTGAGGAAAGCGAAAAAGATGGACATGACGATCAACGAAAAGCCGGCGCGGACGCTGCCGGTGCAGGACGCGCGGATCTACCCGCGCGGTGGGCTGGATGTGTTGTCGCGCGCGGAAGTTGCGCGCCTGCGCGATGCCTCCGGTGGTGGTATGCACGAACTGCTGCGCCGCTGCGCGCTGGCCGTGCTGACCAGCGGCAGCGCCTCCGACGATCCGCGCGCGGCGCGCGATCTGTATCCCGATTTCGATATCCAGGTGGCCCAGCAGGACCGCGGCGTGCGCATCGATCTGGTCAACGCGCCGGCGATGGCCTTCGTGGATGGCGAGATCATCCGCGGTGTGGCCGAGCTGTTGTTCGCGGTGGTCCGCGATCTTGCCTACATGGCCATCGAGATGGGCCCGGCCTACGCGGCGGAGCTGGAATCTTCGGAAGGCATCACCAACGCGGTGTTCGGGCTGCTGCGCAACGCGCGCATCCTCAACCCGGGCGACCCGAACCTGGTCGTCTGCTGGGGCGGCCACTCGATCGGTCGCGATGAGTATCTGTACACCAAGCAGGTCGGCTACGAGCTGGGCCTGCGCGGGCTGGACATCTGCACCGGCTGCGGCCCGGGCGCGATGAAGGGCCCGATGAAGGGCGCCACCATCGCCCACGCCAAGCAGCGCAAGACCACCACGCGCTACATCGGGCTGACCGAGCCGGGCATCATTGCCGCCGAGTCGCCGAACCCGATCGTGAACCACCTGGTGATCATGCCGGACATCGAGAAGCGTCTCGAAGCGTTCGTGCGCATCGGCCACGGCATCATCGTGTTCGCCGGTGGTGTCGGCACCGCGGAGGAGATCCTGTATCTGCTGGGCATCCTGCTGCGCGACGAGAACAAGGACCTGCCGTTCCCGCTGATCCTGACCGGCCCGACCGTGGCCGCGCCGTACTTCGAGCAGATCGACCGCTTCATCCGCCTCACCCTGGGTGAGGAAGCCGCCAGCCGCTACGAGATCATCATCGGCGATCCGGTCAACGTCGCCCGCAAGATGGCCCAGGGCATCAAGCGCGTGCGCGAACATCGCCTGGCGCAGAAGGACTCGTTCTTCTTCAACTGGTCGATCGAGATTCCGTGGGAGTACCAGCAGCCGTTCGTGCCGACCCACGAGGCGATGGCCGCGCTGGACCTGCACCACGGCCGCCCGCCGCATGCCCTGGCCGCCGACCTGCGTCGCGCGTTCTCCGGCATCGTGGCCGGCAACGTGAAGGAAGACGGCATGCGCCGCATCGAGCAGTTCGGTCCCTTCGAGATCCATGGCGATGCGGACATGATGCAGGCGCTGGATGAGCTGCTGCGCGCCTTCGTCGAGCAGCGCCGCATGAAGATCTCGGGCGAGTACCAGCCCTGCTACAAGGTCATGGCCTGAGGCCCTGGCCGGGCCAGCGGCGGGCAGGGGGCCTGCCGTCGGCCTGGATCTGCGTCAACTGATTGACGCCTGTCGCCTCCGGGCGACCGTTCGTCCTGCCGCCCCTTGCTGATCGGCGGCGGGACGTTCATCTTCTGTGTCATCAACGCTGGGGAGCGTTTCATGTCTTTGCGCCGGTCCAACGGCTTCACACTGATCGAGTTGATGGTCACCATCGCGGTGCTTGCCATCCTGGCAGTGATTGCGTTTCCGAGTTTCCAGGGCGTGCTGCGCTCGAACCGGGCGGCCACCACCACCAACGAGCTGATGGCTTCATTGGCGCTGGCGCGCAGCGAAGCGCTGAAGAACACCCGTGGGGCCGGGGTATGCGCCTCATCCGATGGCACCAGCTGCAACGGCGATACCTGGGGCGACGGCTGGATGGTCTGGTCCGATGCCGACGGCAGTGGCAGCTTCGATTCCGGCGAGCCGGTGCTGCGGTACTCGGCCGGCTCGACCAAGATGCTGGGCAGCCAGGACAACCTGACGCTGGCCTTCGACGGCCGGGGTCGCAATCGCGCCGCATCGGCGCTGGACATCACCCTCAAGCCCGACGAGTGCGGGGACCTGCCGCTGCAGCGCACGCTGCGGCTGTCGGCCGTTGGGCAGGTACGTGTGGAACGGGAGAGCTGCAAGTGACGGCAAGACATCTTGGCGCGCGGCGCGCAGGGCAGGGCGGCTTCACCATGATCGAGGTGCTGATCGCGATCGTGGTGATGAGCATCGGCCTGCTTGGTTTCGCGCTGTTGCAGACGATGAACGTGCGGTTCGTGCAGAGCGCGAATTTCCGCACCCAGGCGACCAACCTCAGCTACGAGCTGCTGGACCAGATCCGGATCAACCGCGTCGCCGCGACGACCTACGTAGGCAGCTACGCGGCGACCACCAAGGCGGCCGATTGCACATCGCCGATCGGCGCCAAGATCACCAAGGATCAGTACATGACGGACTGGCGCTGCCGGCTGGGCAAGGCCCTGGGCGATGAAGCCAGTGCCAAGGTGACCCGCAGCGGCGATGAAGTGACGGTCAGCGTGAGCTGGGGAGACGAGCGCTGGCTGGACGCGGCGGACACCACCTTTGCGGCGAGGACGCAGCTGTGATGCGCGCCATGTCACCCCGTGAACGCGTACGCGGTCTTTCGCTGATCGAGTTGATGATCGCCATGGTCATCGGCCTGGTCCTGCTGTTGGGCCTGATGCAGGTGTTCGCCGCTTCGCGCACGGCCTCGCGCCTCTCGGAGGGGCTGGCGCGCGTGCAGGAGAATGGCCGCTTCGCGATGGACTACCTGCAGCGTGATCTGCGCATGGCCGGCCACTTCGGTTGCGTCAACGACCAGAGTCACAATGTGCAGAGCCCTGGCTCGATGCATACGACCTTCGATGCCGGCGGCCACCCGGCGCTGGATTTCATGCAGTCCATCCAGGGCTTCGAGGCCGCCGACACCGAGCCTGGCAAGCCGTTGACCCTGAGTGCCACACCGTCGACCGGCGGCATCGAGTACACCCCGGCGCTGCCGACGGAATACGCCGAAGCGTTGACCAATCGGGTGGACGGCAGCGACATCGTCGCACTGCGGTTTCTGGTGCCCGATGGTGTCCCGGTCACCTTGGTGGGGGGCACGGACGATAAACCGGTGTTCAATTTCGACAGCAGCCGTTGGGCCGTTCTCCAAAGTGGTGTGGAAGCGCCGGGCCTGTTTGGTGTCGCCGACTGCCTGACCGCCACCATGTTCCAGGCAAGCGAGGTGAGTGGGTCTGCCGGTACCGTGACATTCGAGTCCGCGCCGAACAACACCGGCAGCTTCACCAGCCTCTATACGCCGGGCCAGGCCATGCTGTATCGCGCGGAGAGCGTGGTCTATTACATCGGCTACGACGCCACCACCAAGCAGAGTTCGCTCTATCGCGTGCGGTTCTCGGCCAAACCCGGTGAAGCCCTGGTCGCGGGTACGCCGGAAGCACTGGTCGAGGGGGTCCGCAACATGCAGCTTCTGTATGGGCAGGATCGCTCGCTCAGCGCCGCCTCGCCGCCCACCGGCTACATCGATCGGCAGGGAACCGCTGCCGACGTGGAGGCCTCGATCACGCCGGCCGCCGATGCGTGGCGTCGGGTCGGGGCGGTGCAACTGGGCCTGGTGCTGGAAAGCCCGGATCCGTCAGCCGCAGCGCAGGCCAACGCGGATGCGGCGTTGACGGCCATGGGCGTCACCTTCACCGCGCCGACGGACGGTCGTTTCCGGACGGTCTACCAAACCACGATCGCCGTACGTAATCGCCTTTATGGCAATTGAGGCTTCAATGGCATCGCGTCCAAAACCCTTTGTCGCACCGCGCCGCCAGAACGGTGCCGTGCTGTATGTCGCCCTCATCATATTGATCCTGCTTGCGCTTCTCGGCGTAGCAGGCATGCAGGTGACCGGCATGCAGGAGCGCATGGCGGCCAACTACCTGCGCACCAACCTGGCCTTCCAGAATGCCGAGGCGGATGCACGCACGCTGGAGAACACCATCGATACCGACCTGGCGGCCGGCGGCACCTACACGGCAAAGCAGGAAGAGTGCAGCCCGATCTTCGATCCCCTGACCTGGGCCGACGGCACCTCCGACGCCAAGGCAAGCTATACGCGGCGCCTGGACAAGTGCTTCGCCGCCTCCAGTGCGCGCGTGGGTGAGCGCCAGAACGAAGAGACCGGCAACATCTATCAGATCACTGCACTGGCCAGTGACGAACCGACCAATCCCTCGGCCAGCGCGGTCGTCGACACGATCTATATCCCATGACCTCTGATCGCTTCCATTTCAGCAAGCGCACGATCAACTGGCTGCGCATTGGCGTCCTTGTCATCGTGGTGGGCTTCCTGCTCAGCCGCGTCGTGCCGCTGCGCGCCGCGCTGGGCGACTACGACATCGCGCAGGAGCCGCTCTATACCAAGCAGAGCCAGCCGCCGCTGATGATGATGGTGATGTCGCGCGATGAGCAGCTGTTCAACAAGGCCTACAGCGATTACAGCGATCTGGACGACGACAAGATCATCGATACCACGTACCAGGACAAGTTCCCGTACGAAGGCTATTTCGATTCGAATCTTTGCTACAGCTATGACGCCGGAGTGTTCAAGGCCGCCAACTCAGCCACCGGCGACAACAAGCACAGCTGTGGTGGCAAGGGCTGGTCGGGCAACTTCCTCAACTGGGTGACCATGAGCCGGCTGGACGTGATGCGCTACGTCCTCTATGGCGGGCAGCGTTCCACCGATGATGCCAACAAGACCGTGCTGGAGCGCGCACAGATCCCCAATGACCTGCACGCGTGGGTCAAGGTTTATACCGGCAACGATATCAACAGCTTCACGCCCCTGACATCGAGTGCATCGTTCTGTAACGCGAGCATCAGTGCGGATGGTGCGCCGCTCATGCGCGTGGCGGGTGGGGTCTGGTCGGAATGGGCGTCAACGGCACTTTATCAATGCGGCGTGAGCCGCACGGGTGATGGCGGTTCGGATACGCCTAAAGAAACCACCGACTACAACGTCCGGGTGGAAGTCTGTAATCCAGGCAAGGATGCGCACCGCGAGAGTTTCTGCCGCAAGTACAACGACGGTACCAACGATCACTACAAGCCCAGTGGTCTGCTGCAGAGCTATGGTGAGAGTGGCCGTCTTCGTTTTGGCCTGGTGACCGGCACCTACTCCAGTCCTCGCGATGGCGGTGTGCTTCGCCGGAACATCGGCAAGATTGCTGGCAATGGCAGTACGCTTTGTGACGCCGGCGATGAGATCAACCTGGCCACCGGGCAGCTCTGCCTGGCGAAGAACAGTGGCGCCGAGGGCATCATCAATACGATGTCCAACTTCCGGATTGACCAGTGGAACTGGAGCAACAATTGGAACGACTGCAACGACTACAGCATTCTGAACCGCCAGGGGTTCAAGGGTCGCGGCCATTTGCTCGATCCGGGCAGTTCCGGCGACGGTGCCAAGAACTGCAGTGCCTGGGGTAATCCGCTGGCCGAGATGTATGCCGAGGCGCTGCGTTACGTGGGCGCTGGAACCAAGGTTTACGGAGATACCGGTGATCTTTCGGGCCTGCCAACCGGGGTCGAATGGAAGGATCCTTACCGGAGCACGGCAACGGGGGGTAATTCGTACTGCGCCACCTGCAACATTCTGGTGATGTCCTCGGGGCTCCCGTCGTTCGACAGTGACAACGTCGGGTCGGTGCCCCATCTGGCTTCGGCGGTGTCGGCGACCGACGCACTCGGTGCTGCGGAAGGCATCAACGGCAAAAGCTATATGGCTGGGCGCGTCGGTTTGACTGGCCGCTATGAGTCGATTCGCACCCACGAAGACATCTGCGAAGCCCGCACCGTCGACAACCTCAGTCTGGTCCGCGGTATCTGTCCGGACATTCCTTCCACCGAAGGTAGCTACCTGATGGCAGGGTTGGCAAAGGCCGCCGCGGAGACCGATCTGCGCCCGGGCCTGACAGGCAAGCCGGCGGACTACAAAGTGACCGCGACCACCTATACGGTGGCCATGGCGGAGAACCTGCCCAAGTTCGACATCAGCGTTGCCGGCGGCACGATTTCGTTGTCGCCGCTGTGTCAGGCAAACAACACCGGCAGTGCCAAGATCAGTGATTCGGGTTGGCGCAGCTGCTTCCTCGGCGCCGTCGGAATCGGCACCAAGCAGTCGACGGTGGGTGCCAAGCATGTCTATGGTCGTCCCTATCGTGCCGACGGCAAGTCCGGCAGCTTCTCGCTGGTGTGGGAGGATTCGTTGTGGGGCAACGATCATGACAACGACGTCGTGACGATGATGAGCTACTGCGTCGGTGCTGCCTGCGGGGACAAGGCGGGCGTGGCTGACATGTGTTGGCGATCGGAGAACAAGACGGAATGCGCCAATGGCTTGTTGAACGCGACCATCGGCGAAGATGAGGTACTGGTGCGCCTTGAGAATCTTTCGGCGTACGCAGGCAATGCGATGTTGACCGGTTACACCATCGTTGGCTCGAGCGCGACCAACGTGCAGCGCCTGCTGCTGCGTCCGGGCGACAGCAATGGCTCGGTGATCAGCACCTCGGAGAATCCGCCGGGCAACTGGACCAAGCCTTCTCTGGTTCGCTACAAGTTGAGTGGTGCGCAGGCCAGCCAGCTGGAAAGCCCGCTGTGGTACGCCGCCAAATACGGCGTGCCCAGTGGCAAGTGGGACACCAAGGTGCCAGGTACGCCGGATAACTACTTCCTCGCACGCAATCCAGCCAAGCTCAAGGCCGCGCTCGAGGCGATCTTCGCAAGTGCGGCGGAAGGCGACGCGCCGGTGGCGGGCGGTGGCTCGGGTGCGCGTATCAATGCGGGCTCGTTCACGGTATCAGCCAGTTACAAAGTGACCTCGGGCACCAACGACTGGGTGGGTGATGTCGTTGCCAGCAAGGTGTCCGATACCGGTACCGATGACATCGAGCTGTGGCGCGCCTCGACCAAGATGAGCTCCAGTGGTCGCACCATCGTCATGGCGACTTCGCCGACCACGGTCGATGGGAGCGGGGCGTTGGTGCCGGTGGCGGCTGCACCGTTCGAGGCGAACAATATTCCTGGCGCCGACCGCGCAGCTCAGTTGTCCAACATCGGTTTCAGTAGTTCGATTCCCGAGTGGTTCGGATCGCACAGCGTGGCCGATCTGGTGAACTACCTGAAGGGCTCGGCCATCAGCGGCTTCCGCTCACGCGGCTCGATTCTTGGCGATATCGTCAACTCCACTACCGAGATCGTGTCCACGGCCGACAACTACGGCTATGGCACGTGGGGCTCCACGCCCGCCTGGAAGTCGACGCTGGCGACCCGATACAAGGACTACCTGACCGCGAAGAAGAGCCGGCGCACCATGGTGTATGTCGGCGCGAACGACGGCATGCTGCACGGCTTCGATGCCTCTACCGGCACAACGGCCGGCAATGAGCTCTTCGCGTTCATTCCATCCGCATCGCTGCAGCACATGGCCGAGCTGGCCAATCCGAAGTACTCGCATCGTTATTACGTGGATGGCGCGTTGACCTCGTCGGACGTCTACTACGGCGATGCCTGGCATACCGTGCTGGTCGGCTCCACCGGTGCCGGCGGCGCCACCCTGGCGCCCAATGCGAAGGCTGTCGGCAACGGCGCGATGTTCGGCTTGAACATCAGCAATCCGGGGGCCTTCACCAAGGATGATGTGCTGTGGGAAGTTTCGGGCAAGACCGATTCGGACATGGGCTTCGCGCTGGGCAAGCCGGTGATCGTGCCGGTCGTTGGCAGTGCGGCTGAGAGCGCGCCGCGGTTCGTGGCGATCTTCGGCAACGGCGTCAATGCATCCAGTGGCAAGCCGGTGCTGTTCGTGGTGGATATCCAGAGCGGGCAGGTGCTCAAGCGACTGTCGCCCAGTGGCAGCGGCTATGCGTTGCGCAACGGCCTGATCAACGTCGCGCCGGTGGCGGCCTACAACAGCAACGGGATCGCCGACACCGTCTATGGCGGTGACATGCAGGGCAACCTGTGGAAGTTCGACCTCCGCGATCCAGACCCCAGCAAGTGGGCCGTGGCCTACAGTGGCGCACCCCTGTTCACCGCCAGCCGCAACAGCGTCGCCCAGCCGATCATGGGGGGCCTGGAGGTCTCCAAGGCGGCCGGGCGTGGCTACAACATCGTGTTCGGTACCGGCCAGTACTTCACCAATGACGACAATTCCGTGAGTTCGTCTTCGCCGGTGCAATCGCTGTACGGCGTCTGGGACAACATGACCTCGACGATTGGCGGACGCGGTGATCTGATCTCGCAGCAGATCACCTCGCGTGCCGGAAGCGGGGGTTACTCGCTGCGGGATGTCAGCAGCAACGCCGTCAATTATGTGAGCCAGCGCGGCTGGTATACCGACCTGATCGTCGGCGACGTGGTGGCCGGTGAGCGCTTCGTTGGCTATCCGACCATCCAGGATCGGAAGGTGGTGTTCACCACCTACGAGCCGGGTCAGGCGATCTGCGGCGGCGGCGGCGGTACCAACTGGATGTACTCGCTGGATCTGCTTACCGGCGCTGGATCGATGACCGGCCTCAGTCAGGAGATCGGGGGCGATTCGCTGTGCACAGGCAACTGCGGCGGCATCGCGCTGACCAAGGGCGGGGCCACCAATAGCGGCCCACCGGTGAAGGACAGCAACATCTTCGTGCCGAAGCTGACTCCGTGCGACCCGACCAAGGCCACCTGCACGGTCGATGAGCTGATCAAGGCCAACCAGTGCACCTTCGTGCTGCGTGCACCGGGTGCCGACCCGCTGTACATGCCGCGCCCCTGCGGACGCCAGTCCTGGCGGCAGGTGCGCTGATGACCTTCATGACGAGAGCCCCCATGCAGACCGCCTTCCGCCGCCGTGTCGCCGGTTTCACCCTGATCGAGCTGATGATCACGGTGGCCGTGGTGGCCATCCTTGCCACCATCGCCATGCCGGCCTATCAGGACTCCGTGCGGAAATCCCGGCGTGCCCAGGCCAAGGCCGATCTGGTGGAGCTGGCCCAGAACCTGGAGCGTTACCACACGGTCCAGAACACGTACGCCACCGCCAAACTGCAGTTCACCCAGTCACCGCGCGATGGCACCGCACATTACACCCTGTCTTTCGACAAGGATCCGACAGCGAGTACGTTCGGTATCCAGGCCGTCCCGGTGGCCGGCGGAAGCCAGGCCAAGGACACGTGCGGCACGTTGGCGCTGGATCAGGCAGGGCGCAAGAAGCCCACCGAGAAGACCGTCTCCGGCTGCTGGTAACGTTGCCCTATCGCCGGTTGTACCGGAGTGCTTGCATCCCCCTGCCGATGCTGGCTAGAATGCGCACCCCGCCCGAATAGCTCAGCCGGTTAGAGCACTTGACTGTTAATCAGGGGGTCGTTGGTTCGAGTCCAACTTCGGGCGCCAGATCTGCAAAAGCCGCGAGCAATCGCGGCTTTTGCTTTTTGTGTTTCCGCCCGGCGGGCGATGATGGCCTCAGCAGGCCACGGGGCGCCGCGGACGCTCGCTGCGGATGCGGCCTGAAAGGCTGACCACCACCTTGCCCTGGGAGGCGCCGTCCAGGCAGAAGATGACCGACTGGTTGCTGCCATTGAGCCGCCCATCCGGCCGGAACTGGAGGCGCGGCTTGGCCTGGCTGCCCCAGGCGCTCAGCCTGGAGCGGGCGTGCTGCTGCACCAGCAGGGGGCCTGCGGAACGCGCCTCGCCCGAGGAAGGCGTTGCGGTGGCATAGAGCATCCAGCCCCGGGCCCAGTCCCGGCCGCACGTCACGCCATCGTCAGTGGGGCAGACCGCGATCGGGCGCCGTTCGGTGATCGCCGTGTTGCGCGCGGTCGCCAACGCGGAGGCCAGCTGCATGCGCAGGCTGTCGGCCTGCAGGCGATCCCGGGTCTGCTGCATGGCCGGCAGGGCCATGCCGGTGAGGATGGCCAGGACCGCCATCGCGATCAGCGACTGGATCAGCGTCACGCCGGCGCAGGTGGCCGGGCGGGGCAGGGGGCGGGTGTGTTCCACGGCGACGGTCCGGGGTGCGTGCAACCTTCACTCTGGCGGCCCGACGGCCCCACCGCCGCCGGTTCATGCCGCGTTGTGCTGTCGGCCCTCCCCTCAACAGGCCGTCACCAACCCGGCCGTTATACTGAAGGCTTCCCGGCAGTGGCGGCACCATGAGCGATCGTTTCCAACTTGAATCCCCGTATTCGCCGGCGGGCGACCAACCGGCGGCCATCGAGAAACTGACCGCCAACTTCGAGGCGGGCATCGCCAAGCAGACCCTGCTCGGCGTCACCGGTTCCGGCAAGACCTACACGGTCGCCAACGTGATCCAGCGGGTCCAGAAACCGACCCTGGTGATGGCGCCGAACAAGACCCTGGCCGCGCAGTTGTACGGCGAGTTCAAGTCGTTCTTCCCGCACAACGCGGTCGAGTATTTCGTCAGCTACTACGACTACTACCAGCCGGAGGCCTATGTGCCTTCGTCGGACACCTTCATCGAGAAGGACAGTTCGATCAACGAGCACATCGAGCAGATGCGGCTGGCGGCGACCAAGACCCTGTTGTCACGCCCGGATGCGATCGTGGTGGCGACGGTATCGGCGATCTACGGCCTCGGCGCGCCCGAGGACTATCTGTCGATGCGCCTGATCCTCTCCACCGGTGAGCGGATCGACCAGCGCGAGCTGATCAAGCACCTGACCCAACTGCAGTACACCCGCAACGAATTCGAGCTGCACCGCGGCACCTTCCGCGTGCGCGGCGAAGTGATCGATGTGTTCCCGGCCGAATCGGACAGCGAAGCGGTGCGCATCGAGTTGTTTGAAGGCGAGGTCGAGCAGATCAGCATGTTCGATCCGCTGACCGGCGAAAGCCTGCGCAAGATGATGCGCTACACCATCTATCCCAAGACCCACTACGCGACCACCCGTGAGCGCGTGCTGTCGGCGGTGGACACGATCAAGGCCGAGTTGAAGGTCCGCCTGGAACAGCTGTACGAACAGAACAAGCTGGTGGAAGCGCAGCGCCTGGCGCAGCGCACCCAGTTCGATCTGGAGATGATGGCCGAGGTCGGCTACTGCAACGGCATCGAGAATTACTCGCGGCATCTCACCGGCAAGAATGCCGGCGATCCACCGCCGACGCTGTTCGACTACCTGCCGCCGGATGCGCTGCTGGTGATCGACGAATCGCACGTGACCATTCCGCAGATCGGCGCGATGTTCAAAGGCGACCGCTCGCGCAAGGAAACCCTGGTCGAGTTCGGTTTCCGCCTGCCGTCGGCATTGGACAACCGTCCGCTGCGTTTCGAGGAGTGGGAAGAGCGTTGCCCGCGCAGCATCTATGTCTCGGCCACGCCGGGTCCGTACGAACTGCGCGAGACCGAAGGCGAGATCACCGAACTGGTGGTGCGCCCGACCGGCCTGATCGATCCCGTGGTCGAGATCCGTCCGGTCGGCACCCAGGTCGACGATCTGATGTCCGAGGTCAACGAGCGCATCAAGCTGGGCGACCGCGTGCTGGTCACCACGTTGACCAAGCGTATGGCTGAGAACCTCACCGAGTACCTGACCGAGCACGGCATCCGCGTGCGTTACCTGCACTCGGATATCGATACGGTCGAGCGTGTGGAGATCATCCGCGATCTGCGTCTGGGCAAGTTCGATGTGCTGGTCGGCATCAACCTGCTGCGCGAAGGCCTGGACATGCCCGAAGTGTCGCTGGTGGCGATCCTGGATGCGGACAAGGAAGGCTTCCTGCGTTCGACTGGCTCGCTGATCCAGACCATCGGCCGCGCCGCGCGCAACCTGCGTGGCAAGGCGATCCTCTATGCGGACAAGATCACGCGCTCAATGCAGGCCGCGATCGACGAGACCGACCGTCGTCGTGCCAAGCAGGTCGAGTACAACGAACTGCACGGCATCGTGCCCAAGTCGGTACTGCGCCCGATCACCGATGTGCTTGAAGGCGCGCGTTCGGAAGCGGCTGAGAAAGAATCGCGTGGCAAAGGGAAGGGCAAGGGCAAGGGTGGGCGCGTGGCCGAAGAGTCCACCGACTACCGCACGATGGAGCCGGCCCAGATCGCCAAGCGCCTGCAGGCGCTGGAGCAGCAGATGTACCAGCACGCCCGCGATCTGGAGTTCGAAGATGCCGCCCGCGTACGCGATCAGATCCGTCAGTTGAAGGAGGCCAGTCTGGGCTGAACAACGCGTTGTGAAATATCTTCACAAAAGTGTTGCGCTTTCCAGGGGGCGTCCGTAATATACGCGGCCTGCACCGACGCATTCGCAGCGGGGCAGGGAAGCAAAACGGGCGGTTAGCTCAGCGGTAGAGCACTACCTTGACATGGTAGGGGTCACAGGTTCGAACCCTGTACCGCCCACCACTTCAGTCCCGGAGACTGCAGTGGCACAACAGAAAAGCCAGCCCTAGGGTTGGCTTTTTTGCTATGTGTATTTCCTGACAGTGCCCTGCATGCCGCACTGATACCGCGCGCCGCGCCCGCCGTCGACACTCAGGGTTTGCCGGGCGCTGCCCATGCGACGAGTGCTACACACCGGCACCAGGGCTGCACGCACGCCTCTCCCGATTTTCGGCAAGGCGTGTGTTGTCGCGCTGTTGGCAGGCATCTGCGTGATCGTCTTCTCGCCCCGGCTGCTGCCACTGGGGTGGGGCGTTGCTGCGGCAGCGTCCGGCATCCTGTTCTGGATCCTGCCCTGCCGCTTCCGCCTCCTCGGTGCTGCCCTCTTCGGGTTTGGCTGGGCCGCGCTGCACGGTCACGCCGGGTTGGCGCGGCAGCTGCCCCCCGGCGCCCCGCCGGTGGACCACGCGCTGCACGGGCGCGTGATCAGCCTGCCTCACCACGGCCCCGGCGGTACCCGTTTCCGCTTCCGGGTGGATGATGCGCCGGCGATGCCCGCCGAGCTCCGCGGCCGTGACCTGGCGCTGGGTTGGTATGACGGTTTTCGCGGCGAAGCCGATGATCGAAGGCGCACCCTTCGGGCCGGTGAACGCTGGTCGCTCACGGTCCGTGCCCGGCCACCGCGCGGGCGGGTGAACCCCGGCGGGTTCGATGCCGAGGGCTATGCGTTGCGGCAACGGGTGGCTGGGAGCGGGTACGTACGGGAGCCTGCCCAGGCGCATCCGCTGGGGGAGCCGACCGGACTGCCCGCATGGCGGGAGCGGATGGCCGAGGCGATTGCCAGGGCGGTCCAGAGCGACGGCCGCCGCTTCGTCCAGGCCCTGGCACTCGGCGATACGCGCGGTCTCAGCCAAGGGGACTGGGACGATCTGCGTGCGTTGGGGGTTACGCACCTGGTGGCGATCTCCGGCTTTCATGTCGGTGTGGTGGCAGGCGTTGCCGCACTGCTGGCCAGTGGGCTCTGGCGCTGCCTGCCGCTGCTCGGCCTGTACGTGCCGCGCCCGATGGGGGCCGCGGCGGCGGCTGTCGCAGGCGCTGCGCTGTACGCCGCCGCAGCGGGTTTCGCGCTGCCGACCGTGCGTACCGTGCTGATGATCGCGGTGGTGGCCGCCGCCCGCTGCAGCCGGCGGCGGGCGAGCGTGGCGCAGTCGCTCTCCCTGGCGGCGCTGGCAATGCTGCTGTTCGATCCGCTCGCCGTGCTCGCGCCCGGCTTCTGGCTGAGCTTTGCCGGCGTCCTTTGGCTGATCTGGTGCCTGCCGGGGCGTGAGCAGGGCTGGCTGCGCGGTTTTCTGAGTGCGCAGGGTGTGGCGACCGTGGCGCTGCTGCCGTTGACGGTGGCGCTGTTCGGGCAGGCCTCCCGGGCCGGACCGCTGGTGAACCTGGTGGCGATTCCGTGGTGGACGATGGTAGTGGTGCCGCTGGCGTTGCTCGGCACTGCGCTGGAGGCCCTGATCGACGGAGCGGGGCGCTGGCCGTGGCAGTTGGCGGCGTGGTGTTTCGAGGCGAGCTGGTGGCTGTTCGGCCATGCCGCGCGCAGTGAGCTGTCGCTGTGGTGGCTGCCGCAGGCCAATCGCTGGGCGTTGATCTCGGCGGTGTTCGGTGTGTTCTGGCTGCTGCTGCCGCGCGGCAGTGGCGGCAGGGTGCCCGCGCTGTTGCTGTGCCTGCCGTTGCTGTGGCCGGCGCGGCATGGCCCGGGCGAGGGTGAGGTGGAACTACTGGTGATGGATGTGGGGCAGGGCCTGGCGGTAGCGGTGCGCACGCGCCGCCACACGCTGCTGTATGACACCGGGCCGGGGGCCGACGATGGCTTCGATGCCGGCGAGCGCATCGTGGTGCCGACCCTGCGCGCGCTGGGGCAGGGCCGGCTGGACCGGATCATGATCAGCCACGACCACCGCGATCACACCGGGGGGCTGCGCGGGGTGCGCCGCAGCTTTCCCGGTGCGACGCTGCAGGCCCCGCCCGGCGCCCTGCGTGGCCGCGCAGTGGCCTGCCATGCCGGTCAATCGTGGCAGTGGGACGGGGTGACGTTCCGGGTGTTGCATCCCCCGCGCGATGTGCCGCAGCCGACCAATGACAGCAGCTGCGTGCTGCGGCTGGAAACGCCGCAGGGCGTGATCCTGCTGGCCGGCGACATCGAAAAGCGCAGCGAGGCGCTGCTGGTCCAGCAGGCAGGTGCGCTGCTGGCGGCCGAGGCGGTGGTGGTTCCACACCACGGCAGCGCGAGCTCGTCCACGCCGGCGTGGGTCGCAGCGGTTGCGCCTGGGTTGGCGATCGTCTCGTCCGGCCACCGCAACCGCTTCGGGCACCCACGCGCGGAGGTGGTCGCGCGCTGGCAGGCGGTCGGGGCTGAGGTACTCAACACCGCCGACAGCGGCGCCGTGCGGGTCTGGCTCGGGCGTGAAGGCCTGCAGGTGCGAGAACAGCGGGTTTTCGAGCGGCGTTGGTGGGATGCCGCGGAGCGGAGCCGGCCGGCTGCTATCCTATCGGCGATCAAACAGGCGGCCGATGGGCCGGAGGATTGAAACGTGTGGGAACTGGTCAAGGCCGGTGGCTGGCCGATGCTGCCGCTGCTGCTGTTGGGCGTACTGGCTTTGGCAATTGTCCTGGAGCGTTTCTGGACCCTTCGCCGCAATGAAGTCCTGCCCCCCGGGCTGGGGCAGGAAGTGCGCAACTGGGCGGCGCGCGGCAAGCTCGACCCGAGCCACATCCAGTCGCTGCGCGGCAACTCGCCGCTGGGCGCGCTGCTGGCGACCGCGCTGGAAGCGCGCAACCGTCCGCGCGATCAGATCCGTGAGCGCATCGAAGACGCCGGCCGGCATCTGGTTCACCGCATGGAGCGGTTCCTGAATGCCCTCGGCACGATCGCCTCGGCCGGCCCGCTGCTGGGCCTGCTCGGCACGGTGGTCGGCATGATCCAGATGTTCATGGGCATCCTCGACCACGGCGTGGGCGATGTGAATCAGCTCGCCGGTGGCATCGGCAAGGCGCTGGTCTGCACCGCAACCGGCATGATCGTGGCGATCCCCGCGCTGATGTTCCATCGCTACTTCAAGGGCCGCATCGCCGGCTACGTGATCGAGATGGAGCAGGAGGCTTCGGCCCTGCTGGATGCGCTTGATGGCCGCCCCGGCGTGATGAACAACGCACCGCGCGGTGCGGGTGCGCAGGCGGGTGCGGCACCGGTCACGGTCAAGGGCTGACGGATGCGCATCCGCAATGACCGGATCCAGGACGAGCCGCAGATCGATCTGGTTCCCCTGATCGATGTGATCCTCGTTCTGATCATCTTCTTCGTGGTCACCACCACCTTCGACGCGCGTTCGACGCTGCAGCTGCAGTTGCCGACCGCCAGCCAGCAGGACACCACCGAGCCGCCGCGCTCGCTGAGCGTGCTGGTCAATGCCGAAGGGCGTTACTTCATCAACGACCAGGAAGTGCTGCGCACCGACGTCGAGTCGGTCAAGCAGACCATTGCCGCCGTCGCCGGCAGCGATCGGGAACAGACCGTGCTGTTGCGCGCCGACGCGCGCACCCCTTACCAGGCTGTCGTCACGGCCCAGGATGCTCTGGGCCAGCTGGGCTTCCGCCGCATCGCCATCGCTACCGCGCCGGAGGTGCGTCCATGAGCAAGAAAAATTCCCCTGTCTGGCCGATCTACAAGCGCCTGCTCGGGTATACCGGTGCCTATTGGGTGTTCATGGTCGCCGCCGTGGTCGCGATGGTGGTCGAGGCCCTGGCCGGCTACAGCTTCACCAAGCTCATGGAGCCGCTGGTCAACCGGGGCTTCGTCAACCCGGAGCCGCGGATGGCGGTGATCCTGCCGTTGACCATCCTCGGGTTGTTCATGATGCGCAGCCTGGCCACCCTGGTCAGCGATTACGCGCTGGCCCGCACCGGGCGCAGCGTGGTGCGCGACCTGCGTGAGCAGGTGCTGGAAAAGTACCTGCATCTGCCGTCCTCGCATTTCGATGCCGAGGCCACGCCGGTGATGGTCAGCCGCCTGAACTTCGATACCGAGCAGGTCACCCAGGCCAGCGCCGATGCGCTCAAGACCCTGGTGGCCGATACGCTCACCATCATCGCCATGCTGGTGGTGATGCTGCAGATGAGCGTCAAGGTCACGATGGCGATGCTGGTGGTGGTGCCGCTGATCGGCGTGATCGTCTCGATCGTGGGCAAGCGCTACCGCCGGATCAGCCGTGGCATCCAGGACGGCATGGGCGGCATGGCGCAGACCGCCGAACAGTCCCTGGCCGCGCAGCAGGAAGTGAAGGTGCATGGCACCCAGGCGCACGAGATTTCGCGCTATTCCAGGCTTGCCAACCGCATGCTCGGCCTGAACATGAAGGTCGAAACCACGCGCGCGCTGGCCTCCAGCACGGTGCAGTTCCTCGCGGCCCTGGCGCTGGCGGTGATCGTATGGGTGTCCACCCGCGAGGCGCTGGCCGGCAAGCTCAACGCAGGCCAGTTCATGGGCCTGATGACCTCGATGATGGCGATCATTCCGTCACTGCGTCGCCTGACCAGTGTGCAGACCTCGATCTCGCGCGGTGTGGCCGCGGCCGAGCGCCTGTTCGGGATTCTCGATATGCCGGTCGAGCGCGACGAAGGGATCCAGCGGATCGGCCGCGCACGGGGCGAGCTTGCGTTCGAGCACGTGATGCTGCGTTATCGCGAAGACACCGGCATCGCGCTGGACGACATCAGTTTCGTGGCCAAGCCGGGCACGGTGACGGCGATTGTCGGCCGCTCCGGTAGCGGCAAAACCAGCCTGATCCGCCTGGTGCCGCGCTTCTACGAACCCAGCGGCGGCCGCATCACGCTGGATGGGGTGGCGCTGGACGATTACCCGCTGGCTGACCTGCGTCGCCAGGTGGCCATGGTCGGGCAGAAGGTCATGCTGTTCGATGACACCGTGGGCGCCAACATCGCCTACGGCATGGATGCGACCGAAGAGCAGATCCGCGCCGCGGCCGAAGCGGCCAATGCGTGGGAGTTCATCGCGCGCATGCCGCAGCAACTGCAGACGCCGGTCGGCGAGAACGGTGCGCTGCTCTCCGGCGGCCAGCGTCAGCGCCTGGCGATCGCCCGCGCGATCCTGCGCGATGCGCCGATCCTGATCCTGGATGAAGCGACCGCTGCGCTCGACAACGAGTCCGAGCGCCTGGTGCAGGATGCGTTGCAGCGCCTGATGCCCGAGCGCACCACACTGGTGATCGCGCACCGTCTGTCCACCATCGAACATGCCGATCAGGTGCTGGTGATGGACCATGGCCGCATCGTCGAGCGCGGCACGCACAACGAACTGCTGGCGCTGGGTGGCCTGTACGAGCACCTGCACAAGATGCAGTTCCGCGAAAGGCAGCCTTGATGGCAGGCAAGGGCACCCACACGCCGTCGTACTGGTACGACGGCAGCGCCATTCCGTTCCTGGCACGCCTGGCGTCACCGCTGTACGGCGCGGCGATCGCGCTGCGCCGGATGGCGTATCGGCGTCGCTGGCTCAAGCGGCATTCGCTGCCGGTGCCCGTCGTGGTGGTCGGCAATGTCACCGCCGGTGGCACCGGCAAGACCCCGCTGACGATCGCGCTGGTCAACCGCCTGCGCGAAGCCGGCTGGAAACCGGGCGTCGCCAGCCGTGGATATGGCCGCGCAGACGCAGGGACGCCGCGCTGGGTGCTGGCCAGCACCGATACCGCCGTGGGCGGCGACGAGCCGGTGCTGATTGCCTGGAAAACCGGCGTGCCGGTGCGGGTGGATGCGGACCGTGTGGCGGCGGGCAAGGCGCTGGTCGAGGCGGGCTGCGACATCATCGTCTGCGACGACGGGCTGCAGCACTACCGGCTGGCGCGCGACATCGAAATCGAAGTCGTCGATGCCCAGCGTCGCTACGGCAATGGCCGGCTGATTCCCGCCGGGCCGCTGCGCGAGCCGGCCAGCCGTGCGCGCGACTGCGATTTCCGCGTGGTCAACATGGGCCAGGCCAGCGATGGCACCGAAGCGCAGACCGCCTGCGGCTTCGGCGAGTGGCCGATGCAGCTGCGCATCGACAGCGCGCAGCCGCTGCAGGGCGGCCGCGCGCGGCGCCTGTCGCATTTCCAGGGCCAGCGCGTGCATGCGGTGGCCGGTATCGCCAATCCGCAGCGCTTCTTCGACATGCTGCGTGCGCATCGCATCGGCGTGGTGCCGCACGCCTTCGCCGATCACCATGCCTACCAGCCAGCGGATCTGCGCTTCGGCAGCGAACTGCCGGTGCTGATGACCGAGAAGGACGCGGTCAAGTGCAAGGCGTTCGCGACCGAATGGCACTTCGCCGTGCCGCTGTCGGCCGAGTTGCCGGCGGCGTTCTGGATCAGCCTGCTGGACCGCGTCGAGAAACTCGGCAAGCGTTGACGGGCCCGGTGCCGGTTGCGGCACACTGCGTCCCTGACTGCATTCCTTTCGTACAGGTCATCCCCCATGAGCGCTTCCGTCGAGTTCGTCGTTGCCATCCCCGCCCGTTATGCCGCTTCGCGGCTGCCAGGCAAGCCGCTGCGCCTGCTCGGCGGCGAGCCGCTGGTGCTGCGCGTGGCGCAACGCGCGCTGCTCGCCGGCGCGCGCGAGGTATGGGTCGCCACCGACGATCAGCGCATCGCCGATGCCCTGCAGGGCATGGCCGAGGTACGTGTGGCGATGACCTCCACCGGGCACGCCTCCGGCACCGATCGGCTGGCCGAGTGCGCGGCGCAGGCGGGCTGGTCCGATGACACCCTGGTGGTGAACCTGCAGGGCGACGAGCCCTTCGCCCCGGCAGAAGGCATCCGCGCGGTGGCCGAAGCCTTGGTCTACAGCGGTGCGGAGATGTCCACGCTGGCCACGCCGGTGGAAGACGCGGACACCCTGTTCGACCCGAACGTGGTCAAGGTCGTGCGCAAGCAGAACCTGGACGCGCTGTACTTCAGCCGCGCGCCCATTCCGTGGCACCGCGATGCCTTCGCCCGCTCGCGCGACACGCTCGCCGGCGCGCACTGGCTGCGCCATATCGGCATCTACGGCTACCGCGCCGGTTTCCTGCGCCAGTTCGCCGCGTTGCCGGCTGGCACGCTGGAACAGCTGGAGTCGCTGGAGCAGTTGCGCGTGCTGGAAGCGGGGCACCGCATCAGCGTGGCGCTGACCCCGGCCGAGTTCCCGCCCGGCATTGATACCCCGGACGATCTGGCGCGCGCCGAAGCCTGGTGGGCGGCACACCCGTGACCGTGGCACGACGGTTGCATGACGCGTAGTCCGGCATAATCGGGGCATGAACGTCCAGCCCGTCCAGGATCTGCCCGAGTTCGCCACCTGGCTCAACGCCAAACCGACCACCTTGGCCGAGCTGCAGGGGCGGCCGGTCGTGCTGGCCTTCGTCAATGCCGCCTCGGTGTGGTGCGCGCAGCGGCTGGCCGAGCTGGCCCAGTGGCAATCACGCAACCCGGGCAAGCTGCAGCTGCTGGTGCTGCAGGTGCCACGTTTTGACGGCGAGCGCGATCCCGATCAGTCCCTCAAGCTGCTGCGCCGCCAGGGGCTGAACGCGCCGGCCCTGCTGGATGCGGACTGGGATGGCTGGCGCCGCTTCGGCGTGACCGCATGGCCGACCCTGGTCCTGCTCGATGCCCAAGGGCGCGAGCGCGAGCGTCTGGTCGGTCTCGGCGGGGAACTGGAACGCTCGCTCACTGCGCTGTGCGAAGGCAGCTCGCGGCCGTCCGATGAGGATCTGCACGGCGCCCGTGAACTCAGTCCCGAGCCGCGCCTCCCGCTGCGCTTCCCGACCGGGTTGGCGGTGACCACCGAGCGCCTGTACATCGCCGACACCGGCCATCACCGCGTGCTGGAATGCAGCCATGGTGGCCGCGTGCTGCGCCAGTTCGGCATGGGTACCGCCGATTTCATGGATGGCGACCAGGCCCAGGCGGCCTTCCACCATCCACAGGGCCTCGCGCTGGAGCGCGAATGGCTGTACGTGGCCGACACCGGCAACCATGCCCTGCGCCGCGTCCATCTGCTCTCCGGCCAGGTCGACACGCTGTGCGGCACCGGCCGCCCCGGTGAGCCGATTGAAGGGCCCGTCGCCGATCCGCGCCACACCGCCCTCAATCATCCGCAGGGGCTGGCCGTCGCCGATAACCAGATCCACATCGCGATGGCCGGCGACAACCGTATCTGGAGCTATCACCTTGGCCAGCGCAGCCTGCAGTGGCGCGCGGGCAGTGGGGCCATCGACGAGCGCGACGGCAGTGGCCACATGGCCGCGTTCGCGCAGCCGTGCTCGGTCGCTGCGGTCCAGCAGGTGCTGTACGTCTGCGATGCGCTGGGCTCCTCGATCCGCGCCATGCAGTTGCGTGGTGATCTGGTGCAGACGCTGGTCGGGCAGGGGCTGTGGACCTTCGGCGAACAGGACGGCCCGCGCACCTCGGCACTGCTGCAGTACCCGCAGGCAATTGCCCTGAGTCCGGATGCGCCGCTGCTGTGGATCGCCGATGCCGGCAACGGCCGCCTGCGCACGCTGCGCCTGGGCGGTGGTGAGCTGAGTACGCTGGAGTTGCCGCGCCGCCTGCATGGCCCGGCTGGCCTGGCACTGGGTGGTGGCGCGGTGTGGATTGCCGAGACCGATGCCCATGCCGTGCTGCGATTCGACCCCGTCAGTGGTGTCCTGAGCGACGTGCCGATCAACGAATGACTGTTTCTTCCGCCCCCGCCTTCGATGGCAAGGCATTTGCGGCCCACCTGAGCACCGCCCCCGGCGTGTACCGCATGTACGCCGCCGACGACACGCTGTTGTACGTCGGCAAGGCGCGCGCGCTGCGCAATCGCGTGGGCAGCTACTTCAACGGCACGCCCAAGACCACGCGGATCATGTCGATGCTGTCGCAGGTCGCGCGCATGGACGTGACCGTGACCCGTTCGGAGGCCGAGGCGCTGCTGCTGGAAAACCAGCTGATCAAGTCGCTCTCGCCGCGCTACAACGTGTCCTTGCGCGACGACAAGACCTATCCGCACGTGCTGCTGACCCGCGAACAATGGCCGCGCATCGCGCTGCACCGTGGCCCGCGTGCGGTGCCCGGGCGCTACTTCGGTCCGTACCCGGGCGTCACCGCCGTTCGCGAAACGCTCAACCTGATGCACAAGCTGTTCAAGCTGCGCAGCTGCGAAGACAGCGTGTTCCGGAACCGCTCGCGGCCCTGCCTGCAGTATCAGATCGGCCGCTGCAGCGCGCCCTGCGTGGAGCTGGTGGCCCCGGAGGATTACGCCGAATCCGTCCGCCGCGCCTCGATGTTCCTGGAAGGCAAGAGCGACCAGCTGGCGCGCGAGCTCGGCACTCAGATGCAGACCGCCAGCGAAGCACTGGAGTTCGAGCAGGCCGCGCGCCTGCGTGATCTCATCGCCTCGCTGCGCAGCATGCAGACCCGCCAGTACGTGGATGGCCGCGCGGCCGATCTGGACGTCCTCGCCTGCGCCACCCAGGGCGCCAGCGCCTGCGTGCTGCTGCTGGCCTTCCGTGATGGCCGCAACATGGGCACGCGGCCGTTCTTCCCGCGCACCAATGGCGAGGAGAGTGCCGACGAAGTGCTGGGCGCGTTCGTCTCCCAGTACTACGCCGAGCATGCGCCGCCGCGCGAGATCCTGCTCGACCGTGAGATTCCCGATGCCAGCCTGATCGAATCGGCCTTGAGTGCTTCGGCCGAGCACAAGGTGCAGCTGCGCTGGAACGTGCGTGGTGAGCGCGCAGGCTACGTGGAACTGGCCGCACGCAATGCGCAGATCACCCTGGTGACCGAGCTGGGCAGCCGCACCGCCCAGCACGCGCGCAGCGAAGACCTGCGGCAGATGCTCGGCCTGACCGAGCAGGTCAAGCGCGTGGAGTGTTTCGACATCAGTCACACCATGGGCGAAGCCACCGTGGCCTCGTGCGTGGTGTTCGATGCGGCGGGCCCGGTGCGCAGCCAGTACCGCCGTTTCAACATCAGCGGCATCGAGCCCGGCGATGACTACGCGGCCATGCGCCAGGCGATCGAGCGGCGCTTCCGCCGGGCGGTGGAGGAAGATGCGGTGCTGCCCGATCTGTTGCTGATCGATGGTGGCGCCGGCCAGTTGGCCCAGGCGCAGGCGGCGCTGGCCGATCTGGGCGTGGAAGGGGTGATGCTGGTCGGCGTGGCCAAGGGTGTGGAGCGCAGGGCAGGGCATGAAGCCCTGGTCATGCCGGATGGCCGCGAACTACGCCCGGGCGCGGCCTCACCGGCGCTGCAGTTCATCCAGCAGGTGCGTGACGAAGCCCACCGCTTCGCCATCACCGGCCACCGTGGGCGCCGCCAGAAGGCCCGGATGACCAGCAAACTCGAGGATATTCCTGGCATCGGCCCGCGCCGGCGCGCCAGCCTGCTCAAACATTTCGGCGGCCTGGTCGGCCTGAAAGCCGCCGGCGAAGCGGAAATCGCGAAAGTGGACGGCATCAATGACGCCCTCGCTGCGCGTATCTACGCTAACCTTCATGGACTGCCCACGCCCGACGCGGCGGGCGAGTAGAGAGACGCAATGAAGTTGACCCTCCCCACCTGGCTGACCCTGCTGCGGATCGTGATGATCCCCGTCCTGGTGCTGGTGTTCTATCTCCCCTACAAGTGGACCAATTTCGCCTCGGCGGCGATCTTCGGCCTGGCTGCGCTCACCGACTGGCTCGACGGCTGGATCGCCCGCCGCTACGACCTGCAGTCCGCGTTCGGCGCCTTCCTCGACCCGGTCGCGGACAAGCTGATGGTGGCCGTGGCGCTGTTCCTGATCGTGCAGGGCCATCCCACCGCGTGGATGGCGGTCTGGGCGGCCGTGATCGTCGGCCGTGAAATCGCCGTGTCGGCACTGCGCGAATGGATGGCGGAAATCGGCCAGCGGGCCAAAGTGCGTGTGGCGGTGATCGGCAAAGTGAAAACCACCGCGCAGATGGTCGCGCTGCTGTGCCTGCTGTACTCGGTCGCGCCGCACACCCCGATGCAGGACATCTGGATGGGCACCCAGGTCTTCCACATCGGCGATTGGACCCTGGCGATCGCCTCGATCCTGACACTGTGGTCGGGCCTGCAATACCTGCACGCCGCGTGGCCGAGCCTGCGCGAAGACGAGCGCCTTGCGCGTGAGAACGCCAAAGCAAAAAAGAATGCGTGAGGGCTGTTGACAGGGGTGCATTTGGCTGTAGAATTTCGCCTCCCAAGCGGGAATAGCTCAGTTGGTAGAGCGCAACCTTGCCAAGGTTGAGGTCGCGAGTTCGAGTCTCGTTTCCCGCTCCAGATACAGCATCCACCGGCATTCCACCGCGGTGTGAAGCAACGAAAAAAGCGACCTTCGGGTCGCTTTTTTCGTATCTGCGGCGTGCGTCGTCAGCGGTGTTGGCCGATGCGCACATTGCACCAGGTGCGGATGTCGTCGCGCTGGAAGCCGGGGCAGGCATTGTCGATGGGCAGGTACACGTAGGCGGCGTCGTCGCGGTGCACGAAGTGGTAGTAGTTCCGGCCGTCCTTGCCATACAACCAGTAGTTCGACGACCCCTCGTTGATCACGTAGGGCTCGAACGAGAAGATCGACGACTCGGTCGGAAGCGTGTTGCTTCGGTCCGTCAACAACATCCAGGTGTTGGAACCCAGCTGGGTCGCCACGCAGGCGATGAGCAGGGCCGACAACAATCCGGCCATGCCGAAAAAGATAGTGCGCGAGGTGCGGCTGGTCATGGCGCTCGATAAGGGACGGCGTGGTCCGCCGGCGTAACGCGGATTCTCCCATGCATGCTGCGATGGCGGTGGGGAAAGGCGGCGCTTCATACTCGCTTCACCGGCACTTCATTGCCTCCCCCTCCATGCATTCGATCCTGTACGCCTCGACCGCACAGGACACCCCGTTGATGGAGACGTCTTCTACCGCCTACGACTGGGACCTTGTCGTCGTTGGTGCCAGCTTCGCCGGCGCGGCCTGCGCGCTCGCCGCCGTCCAGTACGGCCTGCGCGTGTGCGTGCTGGAGCGCAAGGCCGATCCCGGCGCGCGCCTGCATACCACCGGCATCATCGTCAAAGAGGCCATCGAACAGACGTGGCTGGGCCGGGCGCCGGCGGAGCTGCTGCAGCGTGTAGAGCGGGTGCGGTTGTACGCCCCCAGCCTGCGCAGCGTGCTGCTGGCGGCACCGGGCTACTACTTCATGACCACCGACACGCCGAACCTGCTGCGCTGGCTGGCGGCCGAACTGTGCGCCAACGGGGTCGACCTTCGCCTGCAGCAGTCGTTCACCCAGGCACGGCGCTACGGTGACGGCTGGCAGGTGGAGGGGGCAGGGCGCACCCGGTATCTGATCGGTGCCGACGGCGCCACCTCGCGCGTCGCGCAGCGCACCGGGCTGGGCCGGGTGCAGGACAATCTGTACGGGGTGGAGCAGGAGTTTGGCGGCGTACAGCTGGCCGAAACCGGGGCACTGCACTGCTTCGCCAGCAAGCGCTTCGCCCCGGGGTACATCGGCTGGGTGGCGCAGAATCCGACGGGCGTGCAGGTGGGGCTGGCGCTGCGACACGATCCGGCCCATGCACGGCAGCCCGATATGGAGGGATTCCTGCAGCATGTGCGCGACGTGGTCGGCCTGCCGGCGGCAGCGGTGCCCACCGCCACGCGCGCCGGGCTGGTGCCGTGTGGCCTGCCGGACGGTCCGATCACCGCGCCCGGGGTGATCCTCACCGGCGACGCGGCGGGCATCGTGTCGCCGCTGTCGGCCGGCGGCATCCATTCGTCCTGGCGGCATGGCTGGGCGATCGGCGATGCCGCCGGCCTGCACCTGCGCGGCAATGGGCCGCCCGCAGAAGCGGTGGCGCGCAAAGCAGCCCCCACCTTCCGCCGCAAACGTCTGCTGCGCTGGGCGATGGACCACCTGCAGATGGACTGGCCGCTGGATCTGGTGCTGCAGTCCGGCGCGATGCGGCGGGTGGCCGAGCAGGTGTATTTCCATCGGCGCGGGATGCGTGTGTAGGCCCCGCGCTTTTTGATGAACAAGCATGTTGACGGCGTGAAGGAATCCCGACACAATAGCGCTCCTTCGACGCAGGTCGATGGGCCGGCAGCCTCCAGCACTTCACGGTGCGGTGCAGCCGGGGCAAGCGAAAGTCTGCGGGAATAGCTCAGTTGGTAGAGCGCAACCTTGCCAAGGTTGAGGTCGCGAGTTCGAGTCTCGTTTCCCGCTCCAGATTTCGACAGGGCCCCCTTGGGGCCTTGTTTTTCTCCGCGGTGGCACGCGGGCATCCGGTCCGGAAGCAGGGGCCGGGATGTGAAAAAAAGTGTGAAAAAGCTGGTGTGTTTCGAGTGGTTTCGGTAACATATAGGCTTGATTTTGCGGGAATAGCTCAGTTGGTAGAGCGCAACCTTGCCAAGGTTGAGGTCGCGAGTTCGAGTCTCGTTTCCCGCTCCAAATCCTGACCAGGCCCCGTTCTCGGGGTCTTGTTTTATCGGGGCACGCAACACGCCTTCGATGATCGTAGGGTCACCGGCCTGGTGGCAGAGTGGTCATGCAGCGGACTGCAAATCCGCGTACGCCGGTTCAATTCCGACCCAGGCCTCCAAATAGAAAGTAGCCCAGAGCCCGCGAAAGCGGGCTTTGTGCGTTGTGGGCCTCCATTCAGTTTCGGAGGCCAGAGCCGACAGGGCCTACACAACGCGCTTCGTATGCTGCGGCCGTCCACTTTGGCAGCCTTATGCAGACACAAAAAGCACGCGTAGCGACGGGTATCGAAGGCCTCGACAGCATCCTCGGCGGGGGCTTCCCGCAGGGACGGCTGTACCTGCTGGAAGGACCCCCAGGCTCCGGCAAGACCACGCTGTCCCTGCAGTTTCTGCTGCATGGGCTGAGCAAGGGCGAGCGCTGCCTCTACATCACGCTCTCCGAGACAGCTGACGAGCTGCGAGAAGTTGCCAATGCGCACGGCTGGTCCCTGGATGGGCTGGAGTTGTTCGAGCTGGCCTCGGCCGAGGAAGCGCTGGGCGACGGACGGATGCAGTCGGTACTGCACTCCTGGGAAGTCGAGCTGGACGAAACGGTCAAGCTGATCCTCAGCGAGGTGGAGCGCATCAAGCCGCATCGGGTGGTGTTTGATTCGCTGTCCGAGCTGCGATTGCTGTCGCAGGATCCGCTGCGTTATCGCCGGCAGATTCTCTCGCTCAAGCAGTTCTTTGCGCCCAAGAGCGCGACCGTGGTGCTGGTCGATGACATGACGGCCTCCGGTGAGGAGCGCGATGGTCAGCTGCACAGCCTTTGCCATGGCGTGGTGTCGCTGGAGCGCCTGACACTGGATTTCGGCCCGGCGCGCCGCCGGATGCATGTCCAGAAACTGCGCGGAGTGAACTTCACCGCTGGCTACCATGACATGACCATCCGCGAAGGGGGCCTGGAGGTCTTCCCGCGGTTGATCGCCTCGGACCACCACGCCGCGTTCAACGGTACGCCCATCAGCAGCGGGGTCGGCGAGATCGACAGTCTGCTCGGCGGCGGTCCGCTGCGGGGCACCAGCACGCTGTTGACCGGCCCGGCTGGCAGCGGCAAGACGAATGTGGCGCTGCAGTACGTCTGGGCGGCCTGCGAGCGCGGTGAACACTGCTGCATCTTCGAATTCGATGAGCGCATCGGCACCTTGCTCGCCCGCGCTGAGTCGCTGGATATCGATCTGAGCAAACACCTGGCGTCGGGCCTGCTGGAAATCCTCCAGGTCGATCCGGCCGAGGTCTCACCGGGCGAGTTCGCCTGGAACATGCAGCGTGCGGTCGAGGAGCGCCACTGCCGCCTGCTGGTGATCGATAGTCTCAACGGCTACGTCACCGCGATGCCCCAGGAAAAGCAGTTGATGCTTCAGCTGCACGAGATGCTGTCCTACCTCAACCAGAAGGGCGTGGCGACCATCCTGATCAATCCGCAACACGGGTTGGTCGGCACCATGTCGACCGGCAACCTCAACGTTTCCTACATCGCCGATTCGGTCGTGTTGTTCCGGTTCTTCGAATCGCAGGGGCGCATCCGCAAGGCGATCTCGGTGATCAAGAATCGGGGCGGTGCGCACGAGAATACGATCCGCGAGCTGAAGATCGACGGCAAGGGGATTTCGCTGAGTGCCCCGCTCAACGAGTTCAAGGGCATTCTGACCGGCACGCCGGAATTCGTGGGCAATACGGCGCATCTGCTCGGCCACACCCGTGCAGAGTGACTCCGTTTCCGGTGTGGTGCATATCGTTGCGCCGTTCGGGCGCGATGCGCAGAGCATTGCCGACGTACTCAATGCCGCCGGGCTGCGGACCGCGATCCAGGAGAGCCTGCCACGGCTGGCCGACGCGCTTGATGATGACGTTGGCGCGGTGGTCGTCACCGAAGAGGCGGTCGCCAAGGGCACCGCCGCGTTGCTGGAGCCCTTGGCCAGGCAACCGTCCTGGTCGGATATTCCCTTCATTCTGCTGCGTTCGCCGCGCTCGCAGAAGCGCCCCTTGGCCGATCCTGGCCTGCAGTTGTCGATCAACATCATCGAGCTGGACCGGCCGCTGGGCAGCAGCTCGCTGCTCAGCTCCGTGCGCAGTGCGCTGCGGGCGCGCGACAAGCAGTTCCTGGTCCGCGATCAGATGCGGGCGCTGGCCGATGGCCGTGCCGCACTGGAGCGCAGCGAAGCAGAGCTGCGCCTGGTGGCCGATGCGATGCCGGTGCTGATCGCCTTCATCGACCGCGACCTGTGTTACCGCTTCGCCAACAAGGCGTATGAGGCCTGGTTCGAGCGTCCGGTATCGGCCGTGATCGGCAAACGCGTGCCGGAGGTATTCGGGCAGGAGGTATGGAGCAGCCGCCGCCCGTTGATCGAACGTGCGCTGGCGGGCGAGCACATCGTGTTCGAGGCCAACTGGCCGTTCAGTGACGGCCGCCGGCGCGACAGTGAGATCCGTTATTCGCCGCGCTTCGATGCCGACGGCGCGCCGGACGGGTTCCACGTGTTCGTCACCGATATCACTGCCTCCAAGCTGGCCCTGGAAACGAGTCAGCAACATGCTTCGGACCTGGAGGCGATGGTGGCCGAGCGCACGGCGGAGCTGGAGCGGCAGATGGTCGCGCGCGAGGCCAGCGAAGCGGCCCTGCGCCAGTCGCAGAAGATGGATGCGATCGGGCAGTTGACCGGCGGCATCGCGCACGACTTCAACAACATGCTGACCGGCATCCTGTCCTCGCTGGACATCATGCGCATGCGCCTGGACATGGGGCGCATGGAAGGGATGGAGCGCTTCCTGGATGCGGCCACCGCCTCCAGCCAGCGCGCGGCGGCCTTGACCCAGCGTCTGCTGGCGTTTTCGCGACGTCAGTCGCTGGATTCGAAGACCGTGGAACTCAATGCGCTGGTGGGCTCGGTCCAGCACCTGCTGCGCAGCACGCTGGGCGAGAAGATCCGCATCCAGATGGCGACCAGTGACGCGCCGCTGCGCGCCAACCTGGACAGCAACCAGTTCGAAAGCGCGCTGCTGAATCTGGCGATCAATGCACGTGACGCGATGCCTGAAGGGGGTGAGTTGATCCTGCGGACCTCGCACGTCTTTGCCGCCGAGGGCGAGGTGCCGACCATTCCGGCAGGCGAGTACGCCGTGGTATCGGTCTCCGATTCCGGCACCGGCATGCCACCGGAGGTGGTCGAGCGGATCTTCGAGCCGTTCTTCACTACCAAGCCGATCGGCAAGGGCACGGGCTTGGGCATGTCGATGATCTACGGCTTCATGCAGCAGTCCGGCGGCCACATCACGGTGGATTCCACGCCAGGGCAGGGCACCACGGTAGCGCTGTTCATGCCGGTGGTGCACGACGCCGCCGAGGACGACGGTGCACCGAGCGCACAGCCGGTGTCGCTCGGCGCCGGGCAGTCGATCCTGGTGGTGGAGGACGACGAGCAGGTGCGCATGCTCGTCACCGTGGTGCTGGAAGACCTCGGGTATACCGCCGAAGTCGTGGGTGATGCCGATGGCGCCATTCCGATCCTCGGCTCATCGAAGAAGATCGACCTGCTGATCACCGACGTCGGATTGCCCGGCCTCAACGGACGCCAGCTGGCCGAAATCGCGAGGCAATCGCGGCCCTCGTTGCCGGTGCTGTTCATGACCGGCTACGCAGAGAAAGCACAGGAGCGCTCGGCATTCCTCGATAACGGCATGGCGATGATCGCCAAGCCGTTCCTGCTCGATGCGTTCAGTGAGGCGGTAAGAAGCTCGATGGCGGGACATCGGTAGTCCCGCGGCACCCGGCGTGTGTCTGTCCGGCGAAAGCGTGCACGACGAGGAGCATTCGTTTTGAAAGTGTTCTGAACGCTTCAGGCAACGGCTTTATTTAGATACCTGAAAGTGCCAGCATAGTGCTTTGAAATCGTCGGAGTTTACCCATGCCCCTTTGCGCGATCGCGTATGTCAGCGACGTTGCAGGCCCGCTGTCTGCGGAGCATCTCGACGCCCTTGTCGAAGATGCCATCCGCTTCAACAGCCTGGCCGGGGTCACCGGTGTGCTTCTCTGCGACGGCAGTCGTTTCCTGCAGTACTTCGAAGGCCCGGATGATGGGGTGTCGGCGGTACACGAGCGGGTACTGCAGGCCCGCAGTCATCGGAACATTCGCAAACTCGGTCACGCCCGCGTGCCTGCGCGCTATTTTCCTTACTGGAGCATGCGCTGGCTGGGCGTGGAGCCGACCCTGGTCGAGATCTTGTCTGCCGGAGAATGGGAGGCCTTTGCCGATCGCGCCGCGGGCGGACCGCCGGCAGGCAGTGCCATGGAACGTCTGATGCAGTTCGTCGCGCCGCACCTGCCCGCGCGCGCGGGTATGCAGGAGAGCCGCTCGGCGGCCGAGTGAGGTGGCGCGCCCCTGTGCAGCTTCCCGGGGCGGGGCGGCCAGGCGCGGAGTATCCGAAGCGCTGCCCTGACATATTGCTGTCAATACCCGGCCTGCATGATGCAGGCACGGGTTCGGACGTTGTATGAACGGTTCATCAGGGGCGTGGCCTTTACCCTTCGGGTAATTGACTTAATGCGATGACCGTGCAAATTTTAGGTGAACCCGAAGTGAATCCGCCCCTGAGGGGGTTTTGTCGTCCCTGAAGCAAGCAAGTCCCACGGAGGTCGTATGGAATACGGCGAACATGACTTGGCTGACGGAGTGCGAACCGAGCTGGAAGCCAGCTACGTGAAACATGGCTGCGGCCCGGAATTCTGGTCCACCTACCAGCGCGTGCTCGAGCGTCTGGTCCCACCCGCGCAGGGCACCGCGCGAACCCGTGTCACCAATGAGCTGGCGTTGATCATTGAACAGTTGGGGATCGTGCGGCGCGCCCAGTTGGTGCCGCCGCGCAGCGCACGCCCGCGCGCGCGCTGAGACCGGGTCGGGGGACCGGGAACCGGTACGGGGGACAACCGCCAACGCGGCGCCGTTACAGGTGATGAAGACCGATGGCCAGCAGCGCCAGCAGCGTGCCGGCGGCGGCGAGCGTGCGCGGACGAATCCACCGGGTCGGGTGCTGCTGCATGGCCGATGGGCGTGCATAGCGGATCAACCCGGTCGGGAACTGCCAGGCACGCATGCGTGCATCGCAGGCATCCTGGCAGTCGCCACAACTGATGCAATCAGCGTTCGGCCCGGCACGCACGTCCAGCGCCATCGGGCACACGTTGGCGCAGGCGCCGCAATCCAGACAATCGCCGAGGCGATCGGCGCTGAAGTGCGGCATCGGGCCAGCGATGTCTTCATGTGCGGCGCGGAAGGCATAGTCGCTGGCGCTGATGGGATCAAGCAGCCCGCGTCCCCGCGCCTGGACACCGCCCAGCCCAGCCACGCGTGGGCCGCGCGGTTCGCCGCGGCGTGCGTGGTACTGCATGCGCGGCGTGTCGTTGTCGCAGAACATGCCGTGGATGCGCGCATACGGACACAGCTCGCGGCAGACATGTTCGCGCAGGAAGCCGGCATTGCCCCAGGTGGCTGCCGCATAGAAGACGATCCAGAACGTTTCCCAGCCACTCCAGACCGGTGGCCACGGCGTACCGACCAGACCGTGGATCGGGCTGAAAAAGCCCACGAAGGTGATGCCCGTCCACGCGGCCACCAGCAGCCACAGCAGATGCTTGACCGCACGCGCTGCGCCGGTGGCCGGCAGCCAGCGTGCGGTGCCTTGATCCATCCACCGGAACAACCGGCTCCACAAGGTCTGTGGACAGCCGTAGCCGCACCACACCCGGCCGGCCAGGTGAGTGAGCAGTACCAACGCGGTGGCCAGCACGGCGGCCAGGCCCAGCAGGATGCCGACGTCGTGCGGCCAGAGGGTCCAGCCGAACAGATCGAAGCGGCGCGCGGTGAGGTCGAACAACAGCGCCTGGCGACCCTCCCAGCGCAGCCACGGCAGGAGATAGAAGCCGGCCAGCAGGATGACCGAGAGCAGTGGCCGCCAGCGCAGCGGCGCGCGCCGGCCCGGGGCCGGGGACGGAGGCGAGGGATCGACCAGATGCAGGGTGAGGCGGTCTGTCATGGTCACCCCAGTGGCAGGTCGTCATCGTCGCTGGGCATCGGCCGCAGCAGGTACCAGGTGATCGCGCTGGCGGCGGCGGTGACCGCCCAGAACATGAAGAACCCCAGCGTGTAGCCCAGCTCGCGGCTGATCTCGTGCTGCGGGAAACTGATGTCGCGCAGGCGCAGCGGGTCCACAAAGGCGAAGAACACCACGCTGGCCAGGCCCGCCGCGACGAAGCTGGGCCACAGGATGGCGCCCCATTGCTGGATCAGCCGTCGGCGGCTGCCGTCGGGCGGGTCGTGCAGGTCGTTCATTGCGGCCACGGTCAGGAGGAGGGGGCAGGGCACGGCTATACTTCGCGCCGACCGGGGGCCGGGACCGCGAGTGCGCGCTTCCTGTCGAGCTCCCAGACTAGAAGGCTTCGCCGTCGGCTTCATTGATCCTGATCAAGGCAGCGGCAGCCCCTGCCGCCGATGCTGGGCGTTGCTGCCCGAGGGTGTTCATGTCCGATCCCACCGACAACGTGCTGCCTCTTCCGGCACTGGACCTGTGCAGCGAAGAGGACGTCACCCGCCTGGTGCACGACTTCTACGCGCGTGTCCGCGAGGAGCCGCGCCTGGGGCCGGTGTTCACGGCGCGGATCCACGACTGGGATGCGCATCTGGCGCAGCTGGTGGATTTCTGGTCGGCGATGCTGCGCGGCACGCGGCGCTTCAAAGGCGCGCCCATGCCCAAGCACATGGCCATGGATGAGCTGGATCGCGATCTGTTCGACCGCTGGCTGGCCCTGTTCCGGCAGACCACCGCCGAATGCGGCAATCCACCGATGCAGCGGCTGGCCGATGATGTCGCCGAGCGGATCGCCGATACCTTCTGGCGTCGCTTCCAGATGCTGCGCTGGCCGAGCCTGCCGATGGCGGGCCGCCCGGGCGTGAATTGATCTGACGCAATGCGTGCGCACCCGCGCACGCGCAAGCTGGCGGCATGGATACCTTCTCGCCTGCCGCCGCCGGGCTCGCCTGGCACTTCGATCCCGAGCTGCTGCGTCGCCACGACCGGCCGGGCCCGCGCTACACCTCCTATCCCACCGCCCCGCATTTCCATGACGGCTACGGTGAGCTGGCCCTGCGCGAGGCCATCGTGGACAGCAACCGCCGGGGCCGCGCGCTGTCGCTGTACGTGCATGTGCCGTACTGCAGCAGCCCGTGTTTCTACTGCGGCTGCAACCGGGTCATCACCCGCGATCACAGCAAAGGCATCAGCTACGTCGCCCGCGTGCTGAGCGAGGCGGACCTGATGGCGCCGCAGTTCGATCCGGCGCGCGAAGTGATCCAGCTGCACCTCGGCGGTGGCACGCCCAACTTCCTGGCGCCGGCACAGATGCGCGAGTTGATCGATGGGCTGCGCCAGCGCTTCAACTTCAGCACGGCGGCCACGCGCGATTTCTCCATCGAGCTCGACCCGCGCTTCGTCACACGCGCCGATATCGCGGTGCTCGCCGAGCTGGGCTTCAACCGCGCCAGCCTCGGCGTGCAGGATTTCGATCCGGATGTACAGAAGGCCATCAACCGCGAGCAGGGCGTGGAGGACACACTGGATATCCTGCGTGCCTGCCGCGAGCATGGCTTGCGCTCGGTCAATGTCGATCTGATCTACGGCCTGCCGAAGCAGACACTCCCCGGTTTCGCGCAGACGCTGGAAACCGTGCTGCGCGAGCGACCGGATCGCCTGGCGGTGTATGGGTACGCGCACCTGCCGCACCTGTTCCGCGCGCAGCGCCAGATCGCCGATGCGGATCTGCCCAGCCCCGAGCAGAAGCTGGCCTTGCTGGGCTTGGCGGTGCAGCGCCTCTCAGACGCGGGCTATCAGTACATCGGCATGGATCATTTCGCGTTGCCGGAGGAAGACCTGTCACGGGCACAACGGGCGGGGCAACTGCACCGCAACTTCATGGGCTATACCACGCACGCCGACACCGATCTGGTGGGCCTGGGGGCCAGCGCGATCAGCCACATCGGCGAGACCTACAGCCAGAACCCGCGTGAACTGCCGGCCTGGGAAGCGGCGGTCGATGCAGGGCGGTTGCCGGTCTGGCGCGGCCTGACCCTGGACCAGGACGATGTGCTGCGCGCGGAAGTGATTGGCCAGTTGATGTGCCAGGGAGAAGTGGACGGGGCAGCCCTGGCGGCACGGCACGGCGTGGACTTCGAGACGTATTTCGCCGAGGGACTGCGCGCGCTGGCGGCACTGCAGGCAGACGGCCTGGCCGATTACGCGCAGGGCGTGGTGCGCGCGAGCGAGCGCGGGCGCCCACTGCTGCGGCTGCTGGCGATGTGCTTCGACCGCTATCTGACGCAGCCGGACCAGCCCGTGCGGTATTCCCGCGCGATCTGAGCGGGGCCGCAGTGACGCGTGCATTCCAAAACCGGGCGCGATCAGGCACCCTATGCGCGCCGTTGCCCGGGTGGCGAAACTGGTAGACGCATCGGACTTAAAATCCGCCGGGGGCAACCCCATGCCGGTTCGATTCCGGCCCCGGGCACCAACGGCCAGTTTCACGCGTTGCCCGCGCAACGCAAACTTTACGCAGCCGGCCGCGTGCCACCGTACGCTGCGCAGCAACCCACCTCGGACACGCCACATGGCAAACGCAGTTCGTGCAGGGAAAGCACTGGTGTGGGGCGTGGCGCTGCTGTTCGGCGGCGTGGCCCATGCGCAGGCCCAGATGCAGGTGCCGGCGCAGGCCGCAGGCGAGGTGATCGATCTCGCCCCGGTGGTGGTCTCGGGTGAGCAGCCCGGGCCAGGCATGTGGCAGGTCCGAAATGCCCAGGGCCACACACTGTGGATTCTCGGGACGGTTTCGCCGCTGCCAGCCAAGCTGACGTGGCGTGCCGACGAGGTGCAGGCGGTGATCGCCAGCGCGCAGGAAGTGCTCGGCTCGCCGGGCTGGACACTGGATGCCGACGTGGGCTTTTTCCGCGGGCTGACCCTGGTGCCCTCGGCGATGAAGGCTGCCCGTGATCCCGACGGACGCACCTTGCGCGAGGTGTTGCCGCCCGATCTCTACGCGCGCTGGGAAGTGCTCAAGCAGCGCCACATCGGCCGCGACGGAGGCATCGAGAAAGACCGGCCCTTGGTGGCCGCGACCCAGCTGTATGCCGCCGCACTGAAGGATGTCGGCCTCGGCCGTTCCTCACCGGTGTCCAGGATCGTGCAGAAGGCCAGCAAGGCGCACGGTCTCACGCCGGTCCCGACCCAGGTCACGATCAAGATCGCCGACCCGCGGCAGGCGTTGAAGGAAGTGCGTGGCACCGCCTTGCAGGATGTCGAGTGCTTCCGCCGTACCCTGGATGTGGTCGAACACGGCCTGCCGCTGCTGGCCGAGCGCGCCAACGCCTGGTCGGTCGGTGATATCGAGGCGCTGGAGCGGCTGGCGGTGAAGGGGCAGTACCTGGCCTGCGTGGATGCCGTGGCCAACAGCGATTTCGGGCGGCGGCGTGGCTTGACCGATGTCGATGCGCAGGCGCAGCGCAAATGGATGACCCTGGCCGGCGAGGCGTTGGCGCGCAATGCGGTCACCTTTGCGACCGTCCCGGTCACCTCGCTGCTGGTGCCCGGTGGCTATGCCGATCAACTGCGTGCCCGGGGCTATGAGGTCCAGGCACCGGAATAAGGCGTGACTAACGGGCGATTCGTAACGAGACCGTGAGCACATTCGGTGTCTACCCAGTGCGAAAACTTCATGGCATAGTCAGCTTCAGTTCATTCCGGAAATCCTTCATGCCGCTGCATGCGGTCGCTTATGTCAGCGACGCTATCGATGGAATCGAAACGTCTGATATCGATCAGATCCTGCGAGCAGCAATGGGGTTCAACAAAGTGGCAGGCGTGACCGGCGTGCTGATGTTCGACGGCCGGTGTTTCCTGCAGTACTTCGAGGGACCGGAGGACGGTGTCGACTCGGTGTTCCAGCGCGTGTTCAACGCACGCATCCATACGAATCTGCGCGAACTCGCGCGAGGGTTCGTGGAGAAACGCCATTTCCCCTGCTGGACGATGGCATCAGCAGCGGTCGAACCGGATGCGCTTGCGCGTATCGTCGAGGCGCCCTGGCAGGGGTTCCAACAGCGGTGTTCCGAGCCAGACGATATGCCCGCAGGTTTTGGTCGTCTGCTGGAGGCATGGACCGGTGTGTCCGGCGAGTTGGAACCGGCAGCAGTGACATTGGGGTCGTAACGCAAAACAACCTTGTCCGTAACACAATAATCACGGTTGCACGCCTATCCTCGTTCTACCAGCTGTGACCAGTCTTGCGGGGTTTGCCCTTGGAGGCTGTCTGAAAGGGTAGTAACCGCAGCTGGACCATTATTCCTTTGGCCGTCGTCCGTACTCTCCGCGGGCGGCGGCTTTGTTCTTTGTGGGGCAGGGTCGGGCGCGTTAGTCTTGCACCACCTGTCTCCCGGCTCCGTATCGCATGACGTATTCCCTGATGATGCCCCGCCTGATGGCTGGCCCGGTTCCGCGGTGCGGAGCCGCTCGATGACGCACGCCATTTCCGCCGCGGTGTCCGCGCGCATCGGGGTCATCGGGCTCGGCTACGTTGGGCTGCCGTTGACCGTGACCTTTGGCCGGCACCAGGCCACGGTGGGCTACGACATCGATCAGGCGCGGGTCGCCGAGCTGCAGCGTGGCATGGATCACACCCTGGAACTGGACGCGGATGAACTGGCTGCTGCGTTGCATGCCCGCTACACCGCCGATCCTTCAGAGCTGGCCGGGTGCAACGTCTACATCGTGACCGTGCCCACCCCGATCGATGCGCATGAGCAGCCCGATCTCGGGCCGCTGCGCAGTGCCAGCACCCTGATCGCCGGCCTGCTCACGCCGGGCGACATCGTGATCTACGAATCCACCGTCTACCCGGGCACGACAGAAGAAGTCTGCGTGCCGCTGCTGGAGGCCGGATCGGGGCTGCGCTTCAACGTCGATTTCTATTGCGGTTACAGCCCGGAGCGGATCAATCCGGGTGACCGCGAACGACGGTTGCCGGACATCCGCAAGATCACCTCCGGCTCGACGCCGGAAGTCGCCGCCGTGGTCGATGCCTTGTACAAGCGCATCATTACGGCCGGCACCTGGCCGGCGCCCTCGATCCGCGTGGCCGAAGCGGCCAAGGTGATCGAGAACATCCAGCGCGACGTCAACATTGCGTTGGTCAACGAGCTGGCGTTGATCTTCGATCGGCTCGGCATCGATACCCAGGACGTGCTGGATGCGGCCGGCAGCAAGTGGAACTTCCTCCCGTTCCGCCCGGGCCTGGTCGGCGGCCACTGCATCGGCGTGGACCCGTACTACCTGCTGCACAAGTCCGAGAGCGTGGGGTATCACCCGGACCTGATCCACACCGCGCGACAGGTCAACAACCGGGTCGGCGAGCATGTCGCACAACGCGTGCTGGCACTGCTGGCATCGCGCAGCATCGATGTCGCGCAGGCACGCGTGCTGGTACTGGGCGTGACCTTCAAGGAGAACTGCCCGGACCTGCGCAACAGCCGCGCGTTGGAACTGGCGCAGCGCCTGCAGGTCAGTGGCGCCCGGGTGGACGTGCAGGACCCGTGGGTGGGGCCGGCCGCACTGGCCGATGCGGGCGTGCGCTGGGTCGAGGCCCCGGATGCGGCCGGCTATGACGCCGTCGTACTGGCGGTGGCGCATGATCGTTTCCGTGCCTTCGACGCCGCGCAGGTGCGCGCGCTGCTCACGCCGGGCGGTGTGGTGTACGACGTCAAATCCGTGTGGCCCCGGGAAGTGGTGGACGACCGCCTGTAGACTCGGGGGCAGCTATTGATTGAGGAAAGCCATGCATCGCTATCTCGCGTACCTGCTCGCCATCGGGTTGTTCCCGGTCTGCCTGTGGTTGGCCACGATCTGGCCCGCCTGGTACTGGGGCGTCGGCGTGACGGCGTTGCTGGTGGTGCTGGGCACCTGGGATCTGCTGCAGAAGCGCAGCACGCTGCGGCGCAACTATCCGGTGATGGCCCACTTCCGCTACGGGCTGGAATCGATCGGGCCGGAGATCCGCCAGTACTTCGTGCAGAGCGATCTGGAGGATGTGCCGTTCTCGCGCCAGCAGCGCGCGCTGATCTACCAGCGCTCCAAGAATGAAATGGACGTGGTGCCGTTCGGTACGCTGCGCAGCACCTATGCGGTGGACTACGAGTGGATCAACCATTCGCTGGCGCCGACCGAGATCGGCCACCACGATTTCCGCATCCAGATCGGCCCGAACTGCGCCAAGCCGTATTCGGCCAGTGTGTTCAACATCTCCGCGATGAGCTTCGGTTCGTTGTCGGCGAACGCGATCCGCGCCCTCAACGAAGGCGCGCGCCGTGGCAGCTTCTATCACGACACCGGCGAAGGGTCGATTTCGCCCTATCACCGCGAAATGGGCGGCGACCTGGTCTGGGAAATCGGCTCGGGCTACTTCGGATGCCGTGACGATGCCGGTGGTTTCAGCGAAGAGAAATTCGTCGCCAACGCCACCCATGATCAGGTCAAGATGATCGAGATCAAGCTGTCGCAGGGCGCCAAGCCCGGCCACGGCGGCGTGCTGCCGGCGGCCAAAGTGAGCGAGGAGATTTCGATCACCCGTGGCGTGCCGATGGGCGTGGATTGCGTATCGCCCTCCAGGCACAGCGCGTTCAATACGCCGGTGGAACTGCTGCAGTTCGTTGCGCGGCTGCGCGAGTTGTCCGGCGGCAAGCCGGTCGGGTTCAAGCTGGCCATCGGCCACCCCTGGGAGTGGTTCGGTATCGCCAAGGCGATGCAGGAAACCGGGCTGCTGCCGGATTTCATCGTGGTCGATGGCGCCGAGGGCGGTACCGGTGCGGCGCCGGCCGAGTTCATCGATCACGTGGGTGTGCCGATGCACGAGGCGCTGTTGCTGGTGCACAACACGCTGGTCGGCCTGGACCTGCGCGATCGCATCCGCGTCGGTGCGGCGGGCAAGGTCACCAGTGCCTTCGAGATCGCACGCACCATCGCGCTGGGCGCGGACTGGTGCAATGCCGGGCGTGGCTTCATGTTCGCGCTGGGCTGCATCCAGTCGCTGAGCTGCCACAGCGATAAATGCCCCACCGGCATCGCCACGCAGAACCCGCATCGCTGGCGTCACCTGGACGCCGCTGACAAGGCCACGCGCGTTCACAACTACCATGAGAACACCCTGCGCGCGCTGCGCGACCTGTTGTGCGCGGCCGGCTTGAACGATCCTTCCGAGTTGGGCCCGGAGCACATCCTGCGCCGCGTCTCGCCGGTGGAAATCCGCTCACTGGCTTCGCTGTACCGCTATCTGGCCCCGGGTGAGCTGCTGCGCAAAGTGCCGGACCATGCGGTCTTCCACGACTACTGGGCCGATGCGCGCAGTGATTCGTTCCAGCCGCCGGCGCGCATCCAGGCGCTGCGGACAAGCAAATCGCGATGACCGATGCGCGCGACCTGCGCTTGCGCGTTGGCCGTGCCGAGGAGGCGGACAGACTGTGGCTGCTGCGCACGCGGTGCGTACGTGAACTGTGCAGTGCGGCCTATCCGCCGGAGGTGATCGCCCCGTGGTCGGCCTCACCGCCACCGGACCACTACCGCGCGCTGCTCGCCGCCGGTGGCTGCGTGATTGCCGAAGACGCCGACGGCGCGCTGTTGGGCTATGGCGTGATCGATCTGGCCGGCAACGAAATCGATGCGTTGTTCGTCGATCCCGACTGCGGCGGCCGTGGCATCGGCCTGACCTTGATGCAGGCGATGCAAGCACGGGCGGATCCGGCGCGGCCCTTGGTGCTCTCAGCCTCGCTCAATGCGGTCGCGTTCTATCGTCGCTGTGGCTTTGAAGCGTTGCGCGAGGAAAGCTACCCACACCCCAGCGGGGTAGCGCTCGCTTCGGTGCGGATGCAGCGCAGGCGCTGATGCCGGCCAGCGGCCGGCACTACCGATTGCATGTCCTGACAGGCGGTCCGGCACGCCACGGTGCGCACTACCTCGGTAGTGCCGGCCGCTGGCCGGCACCGCGTGATTCACGCCTGCGCCAACCACGCCACCACGCCACGCCCGGCGCGCAGCCCGCTGGCATAGCAGGCCGTCAGCAGATAGCCGCCGGTCGGCGCTTCCCAGTCCAGCATCTCGCCGGCACAGAAGATGCCCGGGCGCCCGCGCAGCATCAGCTGCGTATCCAGTGCTTCCAGGCGCACGCCGCCGGCGGTGCTGATCACTTCATCGATAGGACGGGCTCGCTGCAGAGCCAATGGCAGCCGCTTCAGCGCATGCGCGATCTGGTCCAGCGGCAGTTGCCCGGCCTCGCGACCCAGTACCTCGAACAGCAGCGCGGATTTGACCCCGCCCAGACCCAGCTGGCGGCGCAGGACCTCGCCGAAGCTGCGGCCCTGGCGCGGCTTGCGCAGTTTTTCCGCGACCTGCGCTTCGGTCTGGCCCGGCAGCAGGTCCAGCTGCAGGGTCACCTGCCCGTCGCGGGCCAGGCTGTCGCGCAGATCGGCCGACAGCGCGTAGATCAGGCTGCCTTCGATGCCGGTCGCGGTGATCACGCATTCACCCTGCAGCGAGCGCGGCTCACCCTGCAGGTCGGTCCAGTGCGCCACCACCGGCTTGAGCGGGGCACCCGCCTGGCGCTCGCTGAAGTAGGGCGTCCAGCCGATGTCGAAGCCACAGTTGGCCGGCTTCAGCGGGGCGATGTCGATGCCGCTGGCGGTCATCGGCGCCACCCACGCACCGTCCGAGCCGAGCTCCGGCCAGCTGCCACCGCCGAGCGCGAACACCACCGCATCGGCCGTGATCGTGGTCGTGCCCTCGGGGGTTTCCAGGCGCAGCGCGCCTGCGTCATCCCAGCCAGTCCAGCGGTGCTGCACGTGGAAGCGCACCCCCTGTTCCTTCAGCCGGCGCACCCAGCCGCGCAGCAGCGGGGCGGCCTTGCGGTCGACCGGGAACACACGTCCCGAACTGCCCACATAGGTCTCCACGCCGAATGCCAGCGCCCAGGCACGCAGCGCCTCGCCATCGAAATCGGCCAGCCAGCCGCCCACCGCGTCCGCGCGCTCGCGGTAGCGCGAGATGAACACCTCACGCGCATCGGAGTGGGTCAGATTGAGGCCGCCTTTGCCGGCGATCAGGAACTTGCGCCCGGGCGAGCCCTTGGCTTCGTACAGATCGACGGTGTGGCCGGCAGCGCGCACGGTTTCCGCCGCCATCAGGCCGGCGGGGCCGCCGCCGATGATCGCGACCCGGCGTGGGGTGTTCACGGCAATGCTCATGCAGGCAGGATCAACGCGGCTTGACGTCGAGCAGTTCGACATCGAACACCAGCGAGGAATTCGGTGCGATCGGGCCGGCGCCACGCGTGCCGTAGCCGTACTCGGCCGGAATCATCAGCGTGCGCTTGCCACCCACCTTCATGCCGGCAAAGCCTTCGTCCCAGCCCTTGATGACCTGGCCCTGGCCGAGGTTGAAGGTGAAGGGCTCGCCGCGGTCGACCGAGCTGTCGAACTTGGCGCCGTGCTTGTCGGCGGTGCGCTCGTCGTAGATCCAGCCCGTGTAGTGCACGGTCACCTTGCTGCCGGGTGTGGCCTCGGCGCCGGTGCCCGACTGGGTATCGATCTTCTCGAACTGCGCGATGCTGCCGCCGGGCGGCGGGCCGGGCGGGGTGCAGGCGGCAAGCAGCGACAACATCAGGGGGGCGAGCAGGTAACGCGGCAGACGGCGCATGGGCGGGCTCCGGATCCAAAAAACGGGGACGCAAGGGTAGCGCATCGCCGGGCGCTATCATGGGCACATGTCGAAACTGCTGCTCAACCTGCGCAATGTCGCAGACGATGAAATCCAGGATGTCACCGCCCTGCTGGACAAGGCGGGCATCGCCCACTACCGCACCGAGCCCAGCCCCTGGGGGATCTCCTTTGGCGGGATCTGGGTCCGCGATGACGCCGATCATCCTCGGGCCAAGGCGCTGATGGGCGAGTACCAGCAGGCACGCGGCGAGCGCGTGCGTGGCGAGCGTGAGGCCGCGCTGCGTGAGGGGACGGCCGAGACCTTCGGCAGCCTGATCCGCCGGCGCCCGGTGTTCGTGGTGGCGGTGCTGCTCGGCATGGCCGTCGCGACCGCGCTGGTGCTGCTGCCGTTCGTGCTGCTGCGCGGCTGATTCCAGGGCGGGTCAGGCGTGGCGCCTGCCCAGCGGCTAAAATGGCGGGATGATCGCCAATACCGCCGCTTACCACTTCACCCCCGTCGCCGACCCGGACGCGCTGTGCGCGACCCTGCTGGAGCGGGCGACCGCCGCGCAGCTGCGCGGCACGATCCTGGTGGCGGGCGAGGGCATCAATCTGTTCCTTGCCGGTGCCGAGCCGCAGATCGACGGCTTCTACGCCGCCCTGCGCGCCGATGCGCGGTTTGCCGGGCTGCGCGTGAAGACCAGCTACAGCCAGATGCAGCCGTTCGCCCGGCTCAAGGCCAAGGTCAAGCCGGAGATCATCAGTTTCCGCATCGACGACGGCCAGCCGCTGGCCTACCCGCGCGCGCCCTCGATCGATCCGGCCACGGTGCAGCGCTGGCTGCGCCAGGGGCACGATGACGCCGGCAAGCCGGTGGTGATGCTGGACACCCGCAACACCCAGGAGATCGAGTACGGCACCTTCCAGGACGCGCTGGTGCTGCCGATCACCAAGTTCACCGATCTGCCCGAGGCCCTGGCCCCACACCGCGAAGCGCTCAAGGACAGCACCGTGGTCAGCTTCTGCACCGGCGGCATCCGCTGCGAGAAGGCGGCGCTGTGGATGCGCAACGACGGCATGGACAACGTCCTGCAGCTGGACGGCGGCATCCTGGGCTATTTCGAGGCCGTGGGCGGTGAGGGCTATGACGGCCGCTGCTTCGTCTTCGACGAGCGCGTGGCGCTGGATGCGGCCCTGCAGCCACTGGTCGATCAGGACGCCGGCACCGCCTGAGCCGCCTTCACGGCCTCGATTGTCCTGAATCGTCGCGAGACGGAAATCAGCGTCTTGCCACCTGCGCCTTGTGGGCGGTGGCAAACCGGCCAGCCAGCCCCATCTCAGTGGGATATCTCCTGGTTGGAACGAGCATTCATGATGCAGCTGTCGATTCTTGATCTGGCGCCGGTCTGCGAAGGCAGCGACACCACGCAGGCCTTCGCCAACATGCTGGACCTGGCCCAGCACGCCGAAGGTTGGGGCTTCCACCGCTATTGGCTGGCCGAGCACCACAACATGCCCGGCATCGCCAGCGCCGCCACCGCGGTGCTGATCGGTCATGTGGCCGGGGGCACGAAGCGCATCCGCGTCGGTGCCGGCGGCATCATGCTGCCCAATCACTCGCCGCTGCAGGTGGCCGAGCAGTTCGGCACGCTGGCCTCGCTGTACCCGGACCGCATCGACCTCGGCCTGGGCCGCGCGCCCGGCACCGACCAGCCGACCGCCCGCGCACTGCGCCGCTACTTCGACAGCGCCGACCAGTTCCCGCAGGACGTACGCGAGCTGCTGCATTACTTCGAGCCGGCCCAGAAGGGCCAGGCCGTGCGCGCCGTGCCCGGTGCGGGCATCCCGGTGCCGGTGTGGCTGCTGGGCTCCAGTCTGTTCAGTGCGCGGCTGTCGGCGGCGATGGGTCTGCCGTTCGCCTTCGCCTCGCACTTCGCCCCGGACGCGATGGATGAAGCGCTGGCGGTCTACCGCCGCGAATTCCGTGCCTCGCAGTATCTGCAGGCGCCGTACGCGGTGCTGGGCTTGAACGTGGTCGCCAGCGATTCCGAAGCCGAGGCCAAGCGCTTGTTCACCACCCAGCAGCAGAGCTTCGTCAATCTTCGCCGTGGCCTGCCGGGTCTGATCCCGCCGCCGATCGACGACATCGAAGCGTTCTGGCAGCCGCACGAAAAGGCCGGCGTGCAGAACGCGCTGGCCTGTGCGGTGGTCGGTGACGTGCAGCAGGTGCAGGAAGGCCTCGCCGCGTTCGTCGCGCGACACAAGCCGGATGAAGTGCTGGTCACCGCCAACATCTACGACCACGCCGCGCGCAAGCGCTCGTTCGGGCTGGCGATGCAGGCGTGGCGCGCACTGCAGGTCTGAAACCGGTGCGGCGCGCGAAGAGGGCGTGACCGTGCGGTTCACGTCGCCGTAGCCGCCGATCAGCTGTGATGGTGGCTCCCCTTACAGGAGCCACCCCATGGCCGAGCACGATCGTCAGCAGCACATCAAACAACTGGCCGAACTGATCCGCGGCGTGGACATCGCGATGTTCACCACGGTCGGTGCGGATGGACGCTTGTTCAGTCGTCCGTTGGGCACACAGGAAGTCGAGTTCGATGGCGACCTGTGGTTCGCCACCGGCGCCGACAGCCCGAAGATCGCGGAAATCACCGCCAACCCGCGCGTCAACGTGGCCTACGCATCGCCGTCGGGCAATACCTATGTCTCGGTCTCGGGTACCGCGCGGGTGGTCAATGACCGCGCCAAGATCGACGAACTCTGGTCGCCGGCGATGAAGATCTTCTTCCCCGGCGGCAAGGACGACCCGAACCTGCGTCTGATCCACGTCAGCGCCGAATCGGCCGAATACTGGGATGGCCCCGGCGGCCTGCTCGGCAAGGCACTGTACTTCGTGCTGTCGGCGGTGACCGATGATCCGGGCGCGATGTCCGACACCGGCACGGTGGATCTCAAGCCCGGCGCGTAGGTGCCGACTCGGTAATTCGGCAGGTACCGACCGCTGGTCGGTACTTCGGTAGGTACCGACCGTTGGTCGGTACTTCGGTAGGTACCGACCGTTGGTCGGTACTTCGGTAGGTACCGACCGTTGGTCGGTACTTCGGTAGGTACCGACCGTTGGTCGGTACTTCAGAACCAGCGCTGGAACAGATCCACCGTATAGCCCACCAGCTGCCCCGAACTGAAGCCGAAGAACAACACGGCGGCCACCGCGCCGATCCAGTTGAGCAGCATCAGCACGCCATCGCGTTCCAGCAGTGCCAACGCGAAGAGCAGCAGCTGGAAGCCGAACAGATAATTGGTGAGCGGGATCGGCAGCGACAGCAGCACCCCGGTCAGGATCAGCAACAGGCCACTGAAGGCATGCGCGGGCAGCGGTACCAGCAGCCCGGGCATCCGCGGCTTGAGCAGGCGGTCCAGCCGCCGCAGCGGACGGTCGATGCGCTCCAGGAACCGATGCATGGTGCCCCGCTTGGGTCCGCGGTTGCGGATGAAGCCGGGCAGCCAGGGGCGGCGCATGCCGCACAGCATCTGCGCGCCGATCAGCACCACCAGCGGTCCACTGACCGCACCGCCCAGCCCGGGGATCGGGATGAAGGCCGGCAGGATCGCCACGAACAGGAACACACCGAACGCGCTCTGCTGCAGATCCTGCAGGATCTGGCCCAGCAGCAGCCGTTGCTCCGGGTCACCGTGGTCGAACATCGCCAGCAGGGTACGGATACCCTCGTTGCGGTACTGCGGCCGCGTCGGATCCGGCGGCGTCGGCTCAGCCGGTGATGTCATCGGCTTCGTCTTCGCTCAGGGTGCGCAGCAGCAGCTTGTCGACACGGGCACCGTCGAGATCGACGATCTCGATGCGCCAGCCGGCCCAATCGAAGTACTCGCCCGCATGCGGGATGCGCCCGAAATAGTGGATGCACATGCCGGCCAGCGTGTAGTAGTCGCCATCATCGGCATCGGGCAGCTCGGCGTTGCCCATCAGTTCGCGCAGGTCTTCGATCGAGAGCGAGCCATCGACCAGGTAGGAGCCGTCCTCACGGGTCACCACCAGGGCGTCCTCGTCCACGTTCTCCACCGACTGCAGGCGGCCGACCACCGCGCCCATCAGGTCGCTGATGGTCACCAGGCCCTGGATCTCGCCGTACTCGTCCACCACCAGCGCCATCGACTGCTGTTCCTCGCGGAAGATCTCCAGCAGCTTCATCGCATGGGTGGACTCCGAGACGTACAGCGGCTCGCGCAGGTTCTGGAACAGCGAATGGTCATCGCGCACCAGGCGCGTCACCAGGCTCTTGACCTCCAGCACACCGACGATGTCCTGATCGTTGCCGCGGAACACCGGATAACGCGAGAATTCGTTCTCGCGCATGGTCGCGATGTTCTTTTCCGGCTCGGCCAGCGTATCCAGCCAGGCGATCCGGTTGCGCGGGGTCATCAGGCTGTCGGCGGTGCGGTCGCCCAGGCGCATGACGCGGTTCATCATGTCGCGCTCATGGGCGTCGATCACGCCGGCCTCGTGGCTTTCGGCCACCAGCATGCGGATCTCTTCTTCCGTCACCGAGGCCGATTCGTCCTTGCCCAGGCCCAGCACGCGCAACACCAGCCGGGTCGAGTGGGACAGCAGCCAGACGCCGGGCGCAGCGATCTTCGCCAGCCAGCTCATGGGCAGCGCCACCAGGCCGGCGATGTCCTCCGAACGGGTCAGGGCCAGCCGCTTGGGCACCAGTTCGCCGAAGATCAGCGTCAGGAAGGTGATCAGGGCCACGGCCAGGGTCTTGCCGACTACGCCGGAATACGCGAACGCCGGGAACATGCCCTGCAGCCACTCGGCGATGGTCAGGCCGATCGCCTCGCCACCGAACAGGCCGGTCAGGATGCCGATCAGGGTGATTCCGATCTGGACCGTGGACAGGAAGTTCTCGGGCTTCTCGGAGAGCGCCAGGGCGCGCTCGGCGCGCTTGCTGGAACCTGCCATCTGCTTCAGCCGGCTCTTGCGCGAGGTCATGACCGACATCTCGGACATGGCGAAGAAACCGTTCAGCAGGATCAGGGCGAGGACAATAATCAGTTCAAACACGGGCGGCTTCCCCGGTTGGTGGCAGGGAGGGCGTGTTCAAGCGATGTCGGCTACCGGAGGGCGCGTAAGCGCGGCGGTGCAGCGGGGGGTAAGGGTCGTCGTCCATAGAGTGCACCCGAAGGTGCCCGCGCATCTTAACAAAAGGCCGGGGCAGGGGTGCAAATAGAGTCGTTCAGACGGGGCCGTCCCAGTGTGAAGAAGGGGGGGAGTACCCGGAACAGACATCAAACCGTCATAATTCCGCCCGGTGCCGTCCTTCCTCGACGGCGAATAGGTTTCTCAATGTTCTCTCTGCAGACCATTTTTGGCTCCGGCAAACAGTTCTATACCCTGCTGGACGAGGCTGCCCAGGCCGCCCAGGACAGTTCCAAGGCGCTGCACTCCATGCTGCGCGAAGCGGACCGCCAGCCGGCGCTGGACGCCTTCAAGCTGGCCCGCCTGCGCGAGCGCGCGGCTTCGGACAAGATCAGCCAGGCGCTGGTTGACAGCTTCATGACCCCGATCGAGCGCGAAGACATCGAAGCGCTGGGCTCGGCGCTGTACAAGATTCCCAAGCAGATCGAGAAGTTCGCCGATCGCTACTCGCTGGCCACCCAGCATCTGGAACACATCGATTTCGCGCCGCGCGCGGCGATGTTGGAACAGGCTGCCAGCGTGGTGGTGGAGATGGTCAACGACCTGCGCCACATGAACCTGGACCGGATGACCGCGCTCAACGAGAAGCTGCGTTCGCTGGAAAACGAAGCCGACCGCCTGATGCTCGAGCTGTACCGCGACATCTACTCCGGCCGCCTGGACAGCCTGCAGATGTTCCTGCTCAAGGAATTCTTCGAGATCCTGGAAAAGGCCATCGATCGTTGCCGCGAGGCCGGCGTGGTGGCGTACCAGATCGTCTTGAAGAACAGCTGACGGACGCCACAGCATGCTGACCCTTGTCCTGGTGGTGATCCTGGCCGCGCTCGTTTTCGAGTTCATCAACGGCTTCCACGACACCGCCAACTCCATCGCCACCGTGGTGGCGACCAAAGTGCTCTCGCCCGGCTGGGCGGTGATGCTCGCCGCGTTCATGAACTTGATCGGCGCGCTGACCGGCACCGCCGTCGCGCTGACCATCGCTTCGGGCCTGCTCAACACCAACGTGGTCGATGTGACCCCGCAGGTGATCCTGTGCGCGCTGCTGGGCGGCATCATCTGGAACCTGATCACGTGGTGGAAGGGGCTGCCGTCCTCGTCCTCGCACGCCCTGATCGGCGGCCTGTGCGGCGCCGGCCTGGCCGCTGCCCACAACAACTGGGATGCCCTGATCTGGTCCGAGCGCATCGGCACCTGGGCCCAGAACAAGGGCCTGCTGTGGAAGGTGTTCCTGCCGATGATCACCTCGCCGATCGCCGGCTTCCTGCTCGGCATCGCGGTGATGCTGCTGCTGTGGGGCATGATCGCCGGCATGGCGAAGATCGGTGGCTTCCTGGGCCGTCTGGCCCGGCCGCGCATCGTCAATGCGTTCTTCGGCAAGGCGCAGATCGTGTCGGCGGCCTACATGGGCTTCGCCCACGGCCACAACGATGCGCAGAAGACCATGGGCATCATCGCCATGACCCTGATCGGCGCCGAGGCAACCGGTGCGCTGAACGACCTGCCGTCCTGGCTGGCGTTCATGCACCCGGATGCAACCGCCGGTGACGGCATCGCGATGTGGATCGTGCTGACCTGCGCCGTGGTGATGGCCGCCGGTACTGCCTCGGGCGGCTGGAAGATCATCAAGACCCTGGGCCACAAGATGGTCAAGCTGCACCCGATCCACGGCTTCGCCGCGGAAACGAGCTCGGCCACGATCCTGACCGTGGCGGCGCACTTCGGCATGCCGGTCTCGACCACCCACAGCATCTCCACCGCGATCATGGGCGTGGGCTTCGCCAAGAACCCGCGTTCGCTGCGCTTCGGCGTGATCGAGCGCATCGTGTGGGCGTGGATCCTGACGATCCCGGCCGCCGGCGGCTGTGCGTACCTGATCCTGCGTCTGTTCGAACTGTTCGGCTGGGCCTGATCGGTCCACGCGCTTGAACATCGAAAAGCCCGCCGGAAGGCGGGCTTTTTCGTGGGGCACCGCGGATGCAGTGGCCGGAATGGCCGGGGGTGTTTCGTGCGACGGTCACCCCGACACTGCGCTGCCTGGCCTCTGCCACTCCCGTGCCAGCAACCCATACACCGCCGAATCCGATACTTCGCCGGCGACCCGCCAGCGCTCCCGCAGCAGTCCCTCGCGCTGGAAGCCGAGCCGCGCCAGGACCTTCGCCGAGGGCACGTTGCGCGGATCAATCTCCGCTTCCAGGCGACGCAGGCGCAGCACATCGAACAGATACGCCACGAACCGTGACAGCGCCTCGTGCATGTAGCCCTTGCCCTGCGCCGACGGCGCCAGGTGATACCCGATCTCCGCACGCCGGGACGTCTCGTCGATCGCGAACACCACCACGATCCCCAGCAGCGGCCCGTCCACACGCTCCCGGATCGCCAGCTTCAACTGCGTGCCCGCATCGAGCGCGGCCAGATCGTCGAGGATCTGCACATAGGCCTGCTTGAGGTCGGTCCAGGGCGCGTGGTTCCAGTAGCGCATGCCCGCCGGGTCGGACTAGATCGCAAACAACGCCTGTGCGTCTGCCGCGCGGATGGCGTTGAGCACCAGGCGTGCGCTGTCCAGCTGCAGGTTGGGGTCGAACGGCATGTGGGTTCCTGTGACCGAGGTGCGGCCACGGTAGCCGCTCCTGCGGGGTGTATCCATGCCTAGCGTAATGGCCGCGGCAGGCAACCCAGGAAAAAACCCGCCGGAAGGCGGGTTTTCAATGTCACAGCAAACCGATCAGACTTCCAGCGAGGCCAGATCGCCCTTCTTCTCCAGCCAGCCCTTGCGGTCGCTGGCGCGCTTCTTGGCCAGCAGCATGTCCATCAGCGAATGGGTCTGCTCGCCGTCATCGATGGTCAGCTGTACCAGGCGGCGGGTATCGGGATGGATGGTGGACTCGCGCAGCTGCTGCGGGTTCATTTCACCCAGGCCCTTGAAGCGGGTCACGCTGATCTGGCCCTTGATCTTCTCGCGCTCGATCTTGTCCAGCATCGTGCGCTTCTCTTCCTCGTCCAGGGCGTAGAACACCTGCTTGCCCACGTCGACACGGAACAGCGGCGGCATCGCCACGAACACGTGGCCGGCATCGACCAGCGCCGGGAAGTGCTTGAGGAACAGCGCGGTCAGCAGGGTCGCGATGTGCAGGCCGTCCGAGTCGGCGTCGGCCAGGATGACCACCTTGCCGTAGCGCAGGCCGGCGATGTCGTCCTTGCCCGGGTCGCAGCCGATCGCGATCGCCAGGTTGTGCACTTCTTCGGAGGCCAGCACGCTGCCCGAGGACACTTCCCAGGTGTTGAGGATCTTGCCGCGCAGCGGCAGGATCGCCTGGAAGTCCTTGTCGCGGGCCTGCTTGGCACTGCCGCCAGCGGAGTCGCCTTCGACCAGGAACAGCTCGGTGCGCGACAGGTCCTGGCTGATGCAGTCGGCCAGCTTGCCGGGCAGGGCGGGGCCCTGGGTGACCTTCTTGCGGGTCACCAGCTTCTCGGTCTTCAGACGCGCACTGGCGCGCTCGATGGCCAGCTGGGCGATCTGTTCGCCCAATGCGACGTTCTGGTTCAGCAGCAGGCTGAAGGCATCATGCGCTGCGCCCTCGACGAAGCCTGCGGCCTGGCGCGAGGACAGGCGTTCCTTGGTCTGGCCGCTGAACTGCGGATCGGTCATCTTCAGCGACAGCACGAACGACACGCGGTCCCAGACGTCTTCCGGGGCCAGCTTGACGCCACGTGGCAGCAGGTTGCGGAAGTCGCAGAACTCGCGCAGCGCCTCGGTCAGCCCGGTGCGAAGGCCGTTGGCGTGGGTGCCGTGCTGGGCGGTCGGGATCAGGTTGACGTAGCTTTCCTGGACCAGCTCGCCTTCGGGAATCCAGGCCAGGGCCCAGTCCACGATCTCGTTTTCTTTCTTCAGGTGGCCCACGAACAGGTCGGCCGGCAGCATCTCGCGCTCGCCGAGCTCGGCCTTGAGGTAATCGCTCAGGCCATCTTCGTAGTACCAGGTGTCCTGCTCGCCGGTGGCTTCATCGTGCAGCTTCACGGTCAGGCCGGGGCACAGCACGGCCTTGGCGCGCAGCAGGTGGCGCAGCGCACGCAGGTTGTACTTGGGCGTATCGAAGTACTTCGGGTCGGCCCAGAAGCGCACGCGGGTACCGGTGTTCTTCTTGCCGACGCTGCCGACCACTTCCAGCGGGGTGGCGCGGTCGCCGTTGCGGAAGGTGATGCGGTGTTCGCTCCCCTCGCGCTTGATGTGCACTTCGACCAGGGTGGACAACGCGTTGACCACGCTGACGCCCACGCCATGCAGGCCGCCGGAGAAGGTGTAGTTCTTGTTGTTGAACTTGCCGCCCGCGTGCAGGCGGGTCAGGATCAGTTCGACGCCGGGGATCTTCTCCTCGGGGTGGATGTCCACGGGCATGCCGCGGCCGTCATCGCTGACTTCGCAGCTGCCGTCCTTGAACAGCGTGACTTCGACCGTGTGGGCATGTCCGGCCAAGGCTTCGTCGACGGCATTGTCGATGACTTCCTGCGCCAGATGGTTCGGGCGCGCGGTGTCGGTGTACATGCCGGGGCGGCGCTTGACCGGGTCCAGGCCGGACAGGACTTCAATATCGGCGGCGTTATAGCGGGCGTTCATCTGTCTTCATAAAGCGCAATGCGACGGCGAAGTTTGCGGTCTGGACGGGTTTTTTGCACGCCACACGTTCAGGGGGCGGCCGACCGGGGCGCGATAGACTGTGCTGGATGGGAAACCGGAGCCTCCGGCGCCCCATTCCATGCCATACCGCGAGGAGCACCCCATGAAGAAGTTGCTGACCATCGTTGCCATCGCCGCCGCCGTCGTGGCCGTGCCCATGGCACTGGCCCAGAACGCCGGACAGGGCCAGCCCACGCCGCAGCAGGGCGAACAGGCCGACAGGGCCCAGGCGGAAGCGGACGCCAAGGCCAAGCGCCGCGCCGCCGCCACGGCCGAAATGAAGGCCAAGGGCGAGCAGGCCCCGCAGAAGGAAGAGGAAGAAGAAGCGCGGAAGAAGCGATAAGCGCTTCGCGCTGACGCTTCCCCACGGTTTGCGCGGCAAACCGTGGGCCCCGCTCACCCTCTCTTCCACATCCCCGCGCCTGTCGGCGCGCCCCCTTGAACGCCAAGGGGGCTCTCCACGACAGAGACCTGGGGATCTGAAAAAGTACGCAACATGAGCCCCGGTATCGCGCCGGGGCTCTTCTTTTTATGTGAAGACCGTCATCCGCCCCTTGGGCTGGAGGCCGTCAATCTGTAAACTATGGCTTTCCGGGAGTAGTGCGTGTCATCCATCAGCGAATGGACTGGCCTGATCGTGCGCGATCGCCAGCAGGGTAGGCAGGAGGTGACGGTCCAGACAGCGGCCGGCACGGCTGACCCGACGTCGCTGACCCACTCCCGCACCGCATCCCCCCTGATCCCGGTCCTGGCGCGTGAAGACGCCGCCGCCAGCCGGATCGCCTCGATTTCCCCCTTTACGTCGTCCGTCGCCCTGCGCGCCGGCGCCGTTTCCCCCTTCCTGACAGGACACCCCCAGCCATGACTCCCTTGATCTTCGTAACCGGCGGCGTAGTGTCCTCGCTCGGCAAAGGCATTGCCGCCGCGTCGCTTGCCGCCATCCTCGAGGCCCGCGGCCTGCGGGTGACGATGATGAAGCTTGATCCGTACATCAACGTCGACCCGGGCACCATGAGCCCGTTCCAGCACGGTGAGGTCTACGTCACCGATGACGGCGCCGAGACCGACCTGGACCTGGGCCATTACGAGCGCTTCGTGCGCACCCGCCTGAGCCGCAAGAACTCGGTCACCACCGGCCGCATCTACGAGAACGTGATCCGCAAGGAGCGCCGCGGCGACTACCTGGGCGCCACCGTGCAGGTCATTCCGCACATCACCGATGAAATCCGCCGCTGCATGGACGAGGCCACCGAAGGCTTCGACGTGGCGCTGGTGGAGATCGGTGGCACCGTGGGCGATATCGAGTCGCTGCCGTTCCTGGAGGCGATCCGCCAGGTGCGCACCGAGCGCGGCCCGGAGAAGGCGCTGTTCATGCACCTGACCCTGGTGCCGTACATTGCTGCGGCCGGCGAGCTGAAGACCAAGCCGACCCAGCACTCGGTCAAGGAACTGCGCTCGATCGGCATCCAGCCGGACGTGCTGCTGTGTCGTTCCGAGCAGGTGGTGCCGGATTCGGAGCGCCGCAAGATCGCCCAGTTCACCAACGTCTCCGAGCGCGCCGTGATCAGCGTGCCGGACGTGGACGTGCTGTACCGCATCCCGATGGGCCTGCACGCGCAGGGTCTGGACGACATCGTGGTCAACCAGCTCAAGCTCGGCGACAAGGCCGGCCCGGTCGATCTGGCCGAGTGGGAAGCGGCGGTGGATGCCACGCTGCACCCGCTGGACGAGGTCACCATCGCGGTGGTCGGCAAGTACGTCGATCACCAGGACGCCTACAAGTCGGTCGGCGAGGCGCTCAAGCACGGTGGCCTGCGCCAGCGCACCAAGGTCAACCTGAAGTGGCTCGAAGCGCAGGAGCTGGAAGACAGCGACCTGGCCGCGCTGAAGGATGTCGACGGCATCCTGGTGCCGGGCGGCTTCGGCGACCGTGGCTTCGAAGGCAAGGTGCTGACCTCGCAGTTCGCCCGTGAGCAGAATGTGCCGTACTTCGGCATCTGCTACGGCATGCAGGCCGCAGTGGTCGATTTCGCCCGCCATGTGGCCGGCCTGGAAGGTGCCAACAGCACCGAGAACGACCGCCAGTCGCCGAACCCGGTGATCGGCCTGATCACCGAATGGCGCACCGCCACCGGCGATGTGGAAAAGCGCGACGACAAGAGCGATCTGGGCGGCACCATGCGCCTGGGCCTGCAGGAACAGCGCCTGAAGCCGGGCACGCTGGCCCGCGAGCTGTACGGCAAGGACGTGGTCTCCGAGCGTCACCGTCACCGCTACGAGTTCAACAACCGCTACCGCACCCAGCTGGAAGATGCGGGCCTGGTGATCGCCGGCAAGTCGATGGATGACACCCTGGTGGAAGTCATCGAGCTGCCGCGTGACCAGCACCCGTGGTTCCTGGCCTGCCAGGCGCACCCGGAGTTCCTGTCCACGCCGCGCGAAGGCCACCCGCTGTTCATCGGCTTCATCCGTGCCGCGCGCGAGCGCAAGGCCGGTGGCAAGCTGGCACAGGACGCAGCCGCCTGATCGGCATGCCGCACTTGCAGTGGGGGCCGTGTGCCCCCATTGCAGAGCGCTAATCACCCACGGCGGCTGGCCTGGCCAGTGTTCGCCGGACAACAAGGAAACGCCATGAAACTGTGTGGATTCGACGTCGGGCTGGACCAGCCCCTGTTCCTGATCGCCGGCCCGTGTGTGATCGAGTCGATGCAGCTGCAGCTGGACGTGGCTGGCAAGTTGAAGGAAATCACTGATCGCCTCGGCATCAACTTCATCTTCAAGTCGAGCTTCGACAAGGCCAACCGCACCTCGGGCACCGCCTTCCGCGGCCCGGGCATGGAGGAGGGCCTGAAGGTCCTGGCCGAAGTGAAGAAGCAGATCGGCGTGCCGGTGCTGACCGACGTGCACGAATACACCCCGATGGACGAAGTGGCCTCGGTGGTGGACGTGCTGCAGACCCCGGCGTTCCTGGTCCGCCAGACCGATTTCATCACCAAGGTGTGCGCGACCGGCAAGCCGGTCAACATCAAGAAGGGTCAGTTCCTGTCCCCGTGGGACATGAAACCTGTCGTGGAGAAGGCCAAGGCCACCGGCAACCAGGACATCATGGTCTGCGAGCGCGGTGCCAGCTTCGGCTACAACAACCTGGTCAGCGACATGCGCTCGCTGTCGGTGATGCGCGATACCGGGTGCCCGGTCGTGTTCGACGCCACCCATTCGGTGCAGCTGCCGGGCGGGCAGGGCAACAGCTCCGGCGGCCAGCGCGAGTTCGTGCCGGTGCTGGCGCGTGCGGCGGTCGCTGTCGGTGTGTCGGGCCTGTTCGCCGAGACCCACCCGGATCCGTCCAAGGCGCTGTCCGACGGCCCCAACGCGTGGCCGCTGGACCGCATGGAAGAACTGCTCGAAACCCTGATGGAACTCGACGCGGTCACCAAGAAGCACGGGTTCTCGCGCTTCGCATGATGGCCGACGTTCCGGCGTCCCCCGCGGTGCGCCGCGGCTGGCGCGGCTGGACCTGGGGCTGGATCGCGCTGGGCGCGGCGATCGCCACCTGGTGCGGGGTGTTCGTGCTGGTGGTGCTGATGTTCACCAGCATGGGCTCGCCCGGTGATGGCGACAACGCACTGCGCGCGGTGATGCCCATGCTGTTGGCGACGCTGTCGCTGACCGGCACCGCCGCACTGGCCTGCGTGACCGCCAGCGTGCTCGCGTTCCGGCTGCGCCGGCAACCGGCCGGCGGCGGCGTGGCGCTGGCCCTGCTGGCGTTGTTGATGCTGGTGTTGTTGATCCCGTCGCTGACCTCGCGCCACGCCAGCGTGGCCGGGGTGCCGCCCGCCACCCTGCCGATTTGGCAAGTGACGGGTGTGCAGGGATAATCACGCGGCATGTTTTTTTTTGGCGCTGCGTTGGCGGCGCCTCCCCCTCTCTGACTGGTAACCGGCCCGCTATGACCACGATCCGCAGCATCCACGCCCGTGAAATCCTCGACAGCCGTGGCAACCCCACGCTGGAAGCCGAAGTCATCCTCGAGGACGGCTCGTTCGGTCGTGCCGCGGTGCCGTCCGGCGCCTCGACCGGCACCAAGGAAGCCGTGGAACTGCGTGACGGCGACAAGACCCGTTACCTGGGCAAGGGCGTGCGCAACGCCGTGTCCAACGTCAACACCACGATTGCCACGGCGCTGAAGGGCTTCGACGCCGCCGACCAGGAAGGCCTCGACCGCCGCCTGATCGATCTGGACGGCACCGAGAACAAGGGCCGCCTGGGCGCGAACGCGCTGCTGGGGGTTTCGCTGGCCAATGCCCACGCCGTGGCCGCCTCGAAGAAGCAGGCGCTGTGGCAGCACCTGGCCAACGGCCGCGACGTCACCCTGCCGGTGCCGATGATGAACATCATCAACGGCGGCGCGCATGCCGACAACAACGTCGATTTCCAGGAATTCATGGTGCTGCCGGTCGGCTTCACCTCGTTCTCCGAGTCGCTGCGTGCCGGCACCGAAATCTTCCATTCGCTCAAGTCGGTGCTCAAGGGCCACGGCCTGAGCACGGCGGTGGGCGACGAAGGCGGCTTCGCGCCGGACTTCCGCAGCAACGTCGAAGCACTGGACACCATCCTGGAAGCCATCGGCAAGGCCGGCTACACCGCCGGTGAAGACGTGCTGCTGGGCCTGGACGTGGCCTCCAGCGAGTTCTACGAGAACGGCAAGTACAACCTGGTCGGCGAGAACAAGCGCCTGACCTCCGAGCAGTTCGTCGACTTCCTGGCCGACTGGGCTGCGCAGTACCCGATCGTGACCATCGAAGACGGCCTGGCCGAGAACGACTGGGCCGGCTGGAAGCTGCTGACCGACCGCATCGGCAACAAGGTCCAGCTGGTGGGCGACGATCTGTTCGTCACCAACCCGAAGATCTTCAAGGAAGGCATCGAGTCCGGCACCGCCAACGCGATCCTGATCAAGGTCAACCAGATCGGCACCCTGACCGAGACCCTGGAAGCGATCGCCATGGCGCACGCGGCCAACTATGCCTCGATCGTCTCGCACCGTTCGGGCGAAACCGAAGACACCACCATCGCCGACATCGCCGTGGCCACCACCGCCACCCAGATCAAGACCGGCTCGCTGTGCCGCAGTGATCGCGTGGCCAAGTACAACCAGCTGCTGCGTATCGAGGAAGCCCTCGGTGCCGGCGCGCGTTACGCCGGTCGTGACGCGTTCGTGTCGCTGAAGCGCTGATCCCATGCGCGACTGGCGCTGGCTGCTGCTGGTGCTCGCGCTGCTGCTCGGATGGCTGCAGTACCGCTTCTGGTTTGGGCCGGGCAACTCGGGCGAAGTGATGATGCTTGAGGCCCAGGTCGAGAACCAGAAGCGGGACAACGCCGGCCTGCAGCAGCGCAATGATGCGCTTGCTGCCGAGGTCAAGGACCTCAAGGAAGGCGAGGCCGCCATCGAAGAACGCGCGCGCAGCGAGCTGGGCATGATCAAGCCCGGCGAGAAGTTCTACCGCGTGGTCGAAGACGCGCCGGTGCCGCCACCGCGCGCGCCGACGGCCGTCACCGATCCGGATGCGCCGCACCAGGATGTGCCCTGATGGCGGGCATCTGGGCGGTGGTTCCCGCTGCTGGCCGTGGCACCCGCTTCGGTGGGCCCACACCCAAGCAGTATCTGCTGGCCGGCGACCGCGTGTTGCTGGCCCATACCCTTGAGGCGCTGCTCTCGCACCCGGTCGTGGCCGGAGTGATGGTGGTGGTCGCCGAGAACGACGCCGACTGGCCGGGCTGGCAGTCACTGGCGGACAAACCCATTCTGACCTGCATCGGCGGTGCCACCCGCGCCGGCTCGGTGCTGGCCGGCCTGCATGCGTTGCCCGATGACGTGCGCGCGGACGATTTCGTGCTGGTGCACGACGCCGCACGCCCGAACCTGGCCGCTGCCGATCTCGGTCGCCTGCTGGAAGTCGGCCGTGCCGACCCGGTCGGCGCGATCCTGGCCGCGCCCGTGCGCGACACGCTCAAGCGTGCCGGCGATGACGGCGGTATCGATGCCACCGAGCCGCGCGAACGGCTGTGGCGTGCGCTGACCCCGCAGCTGTTCCGCCGCCACCAGTTGGCGCGCGCGCTGCAGGAGGCGGCTGACGCCGGCGTGGAGGTCACCGACGAGGCCATGGCCATGGAGCGCCAGGGGCTGCGCCCGCTGCTGGTGGAAGGCAGCGAAGACAACTTCAAGGTCACCACCCCGGCTGATCTGTCCCGTTTCGAATTTGTGTTGTCGCGTCGCGAACCCTGACGTCCGCACGCGCCACACCCAACCGCAGGTTCTTGCAATGACCACCCCCCAGTTTCCTCCCTTCCGCATCGGACAGGGCTACGACGTCCATGCCTTTGGCGAGGGCGATCACATCATGCTCGGCGGCATCCGCGTCGCGCACAGCTGCGGCGTGCTCGCGCACAGCGATGGCGATGTGATCCTGCACGCCCTGTGCGATGCCATGCTCGGTGCGCTGGCGCTGGGCGATATCGGCGTGCATTTCCCGCCGACCGACATGCGCTGGAAAGGCGCGGACAGCGCGCACCTGCTGGATCATTGCAACGGGCTGCTGCGCGAGCGCGGCTGGCAGGTCGGGAATACCGACATCACCGTGATCTGCGAGCGGCCCAAGGTCGGTCCGCACGCGCTGGCCATGCGTGAGCGCATCGCTGGCGTGCTCGGCATTGCATTGGACTGCGTGAGCGTGAAGGCCACCACGTCGGAGAAGCTGGGCTTCACCGGCCGCAGCGAGGGCATCGCCGCCCAGGCCAGCGTGCTGTTGGTGGCCCTGTGATCCCGTTGCCGCTGGCGTTCGGTGCGCCGCTGCTCAGTGCGAAGATCCGCACCACGCCCGAGGATTTCCAGGTCGACGAACTGCCGGCGTTCGAGCCGAGCGGTGAGGGCGAGCACCTGCTGCTGACGATCCGCAAGCGCGGGGCGAACACCGTGCACGTGGCCAAGGTGCTGGCCAGGTGGGCTGGCCTGCCGGACATGGCGGTCAGCTACGCGGGCATGAAAGATCGGCACGCGGTCACCACGCAGCGCTTCAGCGTGCACCTGCCCAAGCGCGTGGCGCCGGATCCGGCGCTGCTGGCCTCGGACGAGATCGAGGTGGTCGAGTCGACCTGGCACAACCGCAAGCTGCAGCGCGGTGCTCTGGCTGGCAACCGCTTCAAGCTGGTACTGCGCGATGTGCGCGGCGATGCCGCGGCCATCGAAGAGCGCCTGTCCCATATCGCCTCGCGCGGCCTGCCGAACTGGTTCGGTGAGCAGCGCTTCGGCCGCGACGGCGGCAACGTGCCGGCTGCGCTGGCCATGTTCGGCGGCCGCCGCATGCGCCCGGACCAGCGCTCGCTGCTGCTCTCGGCCGCGCGCTCGGCACTGTTCAACCAGGTGCTGGCGGCGCGCGTGGAGCAGGGCAACTGGGACACGCCGCTGGACGGCGAGGTCTGGATGCTCGATGGCAGCCGCAGTGTCTTCGGCCCGGAGCCGTGGACGGATCTGTTGGCCGACCGCCTTGGCCGCTTCGACATCCACCCCAGCGGCCCGTTGTGGGGCGAAGGTGAGCTGCGCAGCACCGGCGCCGCCGCCGAACTGGAACTGGGCGCGGTCGCGGACGAGCAATCGCTCGCGCTGCGCGCCGGCCTGGAAGGCGCCCGCCTGAAGCAGGAGCGCCGTGCGCTGCGCCTGCGTCCGGCCATGCTGCAGCATCAGTGGCTGGCCGCAGATGTGCTGGAACTGAGCTTCGCGCTGCCGCCGGGCTGCTATGCCACCGCGGTGCTGCACGAGTTGGGCCCGGTGGAAGACGCCAGCCAGTCCGATACCTGAGCCGCGTAGAGCCGACCGTTGGTCGGCTGCCTCCCGTCCGGCACCGGAAATTGTGTAGAGCCGACCGTTGGTCGGCTGCCTTCCGTCCCTGCACCGGAAAACCTGCACCGCTCAGCCGACCAACGGTCGGCTCCACCTCAGCCGACCAACGGTCGGCTCTACCTCAGCCGACCAACGGTCGGCTCTACCGCGCGCGGTGCATGGCGGTGATTCCGGGCCCGTCGTTACCGGTTCGCCAGCAGCACCAGTACCGCGCCCGTCCCGCCTTGACCGGCGGGCGCGGAATGAAACGCCAGCACATCGTTGCGCAGGCGCAGCAGCCGATCGACCAGATTCTTCAGCACCGGTGCGCCGCCATCGGACTGCAGCCCCTTGCCGTGGATGATGCGCACGCAGCCGTACTCATGCGCATGCGCTTCCACCAGGAACTGCCGCACCAGCGCCTCGGCCTGGGCCACGGTCGCACCATGCAGGTCCAGTTCGTCCTGCACGGAGTACTGGCCGCGCTTGAGTCGCTGGAACATTCGTGGCGGCAGGTTCTCGCGCCGGTAGCTGGCCGTATCGCCAGCCTCCAGGGGGCTGCTGTCGCGCAGCAGCCGGGCGAATTCCCCGCGTGCGTCCTGTTCATCCTGCTCGGCCATCCGTGCACGCGGCTTCGGCCGCGGCGCGGCCGGCGGCGGGGTGACCACCTTGCGCAGCGGTTTGACCTCGCCGATAGCGGCGCGGAACAACGCGGCAGGATCTTCGTCTTCAGGATGTGACATGCGTACAGCCTAATGGGCGGGGAGGGCGATGCCTACCGTTATCGGGGTAGGACGATCTGTCCGCTTGCGGCACAATAGCGGACGCACTTGCGCGGTCGTCATGCTCCCAAGGGGGCACGGCCACCGCCGCCAACAGTGGGAAGTGATGGAATCGAAGTCTTGAAAAATCAAGCGGTTAAATCGCAGATGCGGATTCTGGTCAGCAACGATGACGGTGTCGATGCACCGGGCATCAAGATGCTCGCCACGGTTTTACGTGACGCCGGTCATGAAGTGACCGTGGTCGCCCCCGATCGTGATCGCTCAGGCGCCAGCAATTCGCTGACCCTGGACCTGCCGATCCGCATGAAGCGCATCGACCACTACACCTGCTCGGTGGCCGGCACCCCGACCGATTGCGTGCATCTGGCCCTGACCGGCATGCTCGAGTACGAACCGGACATGGTGGTATCGGGTATCAACAACGCCGCCAACCTCGGCGACGACGTCATCTACTCCGGCACCGTCTCGGCGGCGATGGAAGGGCGATTCCTCGGCCTGCCCGCCGTGGCGATGTCGCTGGTCACGCACAACCACGAGCCGCGTAACTTCGACACCGCCGCCCGCGCCGCGGTCGAGATCGTCACCCGGCTCAAGGCCGACCCGCTGCCCGCCGACACCATCCTCAACGTCAACGTGCCGGACCTGCCGTGGAGCGAGGTCCGTGGCTTTGAAGTGACCCGCCTGGGCAACCGCCACCGCGCCGAAGGCTGCATTGCCCAGCGCGATCCGCGCGGCAATGAGGTGTTCTGGATCGGCCCGGCCGGGCGCGAGCAGGATTCCGGCCCCGGTACCGATTTCCACGCGGTCCGCAACGGCTACATCTCGATCACCCCGATCCAGGTCGATCTCACCCGTTACCAGGCCTTGGAGAAAGTGGCCAGCTGGGTGGCGGGGCTGACCGACGCGCTGGACCGGCCGGCATGACCCCGCGCCTGCGCCTGCAGCCCGAAGCCGTCGGCATCGGCATGACCTCGCAGCGGGTCCGTGATCGCCTGGTGGATCGCCTGCGCGATGCCGGCATCGCCGACGAAGCCACCCTCAATGCCATCCGCGTGGTGCCGCGCCATCTGTTCATCGACGAAGCGCTGGCGTCGCGTGCCTACGAAGACACCGCGCTGCCGATCGGGCACGGGCAGACCATTTCCCAGCCCTGGGTGGTCGCGCGCATGACCGAAGCGGTGCTGCAGTCGGCGCCGAAGAAGGTGCTGGAAGTCGGCACCGGCTCGGGCTACCAGGCCGCTGTGCTGGGCGCGATCGGGCTGGAGGTCTACACGGTCGAGCGTATCGGTGATCTGCTGCGCCAGGCGCGCAAGCGCTTCCGTGCGCTGGGCATGAACATCCGCAGCAAACATGACGATGGCCGCATCGGCTGGGCCGAGCACGGTCCTTACGATGCGATCGTGGTGACCGCGGCCGCACCGGCGCTGGTCGATGCGCTGGTCGAACAGCTTGCCGTGGGTGGCCGCCTGGTCGCGCCGGTCGGCGGCCCGGGCGCGCAGTCGCTGATCCAGTTGACCCGTCGCGATGACGGCAGTGTTGAACAGCAGGTACTGGCGCCGGTCACGTTCGTACCGCTGCTGTCTGGCATGCTGGACTGATTCCAAGGAGCGTTGCGTCATGAAGATTTTTGGTCCGCTGTACGAGCGGGCAATGAAGTGGGCCGCGCACGAGCGCGCGCCGACCTATCTGACGGTGTTGAGCTTCATCGAGGCGATCATCTTCCCGGTGATGCCCGAGGTGATGCTCGCCCCGATGTGCGTGGCCCAGCCCAAGCGCGGCTGGTGGTTCGCCACGCTCAGCCTGGCCGGTTCGATGGCCGGTGCGCTGGTCGGCTATGCGCTGGGCCACTTCGCCTTTGAAGCGCTCAAGCCGGTGTTCGCCGCGCTGGGCATGTTGACCAGCATCGAAGGCGGCATCGCCATCGTGCAGGCCAAGATGGCCGAGTCGCCCTGGGCGGTGTTCACCTTCCTGGTGCTGGGCGGCTTCATGCCGATCCCGATGAAGGTCTTCACATGGGCATCGGGTATCGTCGGCGTGCCGTTGCCGCAGTATTTCCTGAGCATGTTGATCGGCCGTGGCAAGCGCGTGTACGTGCTGGCGGCGGTCATTCGTATTGGCGGGCCGCGCGCGGAAGCTGCGCTGCGCCGTTGGATTGAACCGCTGGGCTGGATCGCGACCGCGCTGGTGGTCGTGCTGGTGGCCTGGCTTGTATGGAGAGCGAAGTTCGCATGAGTGCTGATCGTTTGAGCAAGGGAGTGCGCACCGGCGCGCTGCTGCTGGTGGTGTCGGCGCTGAGCGCCTGTGGCACCGCCACCGTGGTGCGGCCTTCGGGCTCGGGCGGTGTGGCCCACAGCACCCCGCAGACCTCTGTGGCCAAGCCCGGCCAGACCGCTGTCGTCCGTCGTGGCGACACGTTGTATGCACTCGCGCGCATCCACAACATCACCCCGCGCGATCTGGCCGCCTGGAACGGGCTGGCCGAGCCCTACACGATCTATCCGGGGCAGTCGCTGCGGCTGTTCCCGGGCGGCAGTGGTGGCAGTCCGGCCCGCGCGCCGACCACCGTGGTCACCGCGCCGCGGCCGGGCAGCACCGCGCCGGCCGCCACCCCGTCGCCGACCACCGCGATCAAGAGCAACATCAGCTGGCGCTGGCCGGCCGATGGCGCGATCGTCGGCCGTTTCGTCGCCGGTGAAGCGACCAAGCAGGGCGTGGACATTGCCGGCACCAGTGGCCAGCCGGTCCGCGCGACCGCCGCCGGCGTGGTGGTCTACTCCGGTGCCGGCCTGGTCGGTTTCGGTGAGCTGATCATCATCAAGCACAGCGATCAGTGGCTGTCAGCGTATGGTCACAACCGCAAGCGCCTGGTCAACGAAGGCCAGAGCGTGAAGGCCGGCGAGCAGATCGCGGAGATGGGCCGCACCGGCGCCGCACGCGACATGCTGCACTTCGAGATCCGCTACAACGGCAAGCCGGTCGACCCGCTGCTGTACCTGCCGCCGAAGTAAGCACGAAAAAGGCCGCCTCAAGGGCGGCCTTTTCTGAACGGAAATCCCGGTCTCACCCCTTCAGGATGAACGCCGCGGCCACCTTGCGGCCCTCGCTGGCAAGGATGTTGAAGGTCCGTGCCGCCGCCGGGTTGTTCATCACTTCCAGGCCGATCCCGCGGGTCAGGCACGCGGCCATGACCGCGGCCGGCGGGAACACCTGGGTATCGCCCGTGCCCAGCACCACCAGCGCGGGGTTCAGTGCCAGCACCGGCTGCAGGTCTTCCGGGGTCAACTGGGCGATATTGGCCACCGGCCACGCTTCGATCAACGTGTCCGGGGCGAGGATGAAACTCGCGGCCAGGGTCCGGTCATTCACTTTCGCACTGCGGCCATCGGCGGCACGCAGGGCGTAGGCGTAGTCGGGGATTTCGTGGCTCAGCTGCATGGGCGTTCCGGGATCAGCCGCGCGGCAGGACGATCTGGCGCTGTTCCTTGCTCGGGCGGTACAGCACGGCCACGTGGCCGATACGCTGCACCAGCGCGCTTTCGCTGGCACTGACCAGCTCGGCGATGAGGGCGTCGCGGGCCTCGCGGTCTTCGGCGGCAACCTTGACCTTGATCAGCTCGTGGCGCTCCAGCACCTCTTCCAGTTCAGCCAGGAAGGCCGGTGTCACCCCCTTGCCGCCGATCTGGAGCAGGGCTTTCAGATCATGCGCGTGGCCGCGGAGGAAACGGGTTTGGGAAGAAGTCAGGGCGATAGCCATTCAGGAACAAGCGGTTAACTGGGGCGATCAGGGTATCATGACCTCCCCATCCGACCCGCATCTCAATGGCAACCCGTAGCAAAAGCAGTCAACGCTGGTTGAAAGAGCACTTCGCCGACCCCTTCGTGAAGAAGGCCCAGGCCGAGGGCATGCGCTCGCGCGCGGCCTACAAGCTGGAGGAGTTGCTGCAGCGCGATCGGCTGCTGAAGCCGCACATGGTCGTGGTCGATCTGGGCGCCGCCCCGGGTGGCTGGTCCCAGCAGGTCCGCCGCCAGATCGGCGATACCGGCCGGGTGCTGGCGCTGGACATCCTGGAGATGCCGCCGCTGGCCGGCGTGGAGTTCCTTCACGGTGACTTCAGGGAGCAAGCCGTCCTATCGGAGTTCGAAGCCATGCTGGGGGATCAGCCGGTAGACCTTGTGCTCTCGGATATGGCCCCCAATAAGAGTGGAATGGATGCGGTGGACCAACCGCGGATGATGCACCTGGCGGAGTTGGCGTTGGATTTTGCCGACAACCATCTCAAGCCGGGTGGCGCGTTCCTGATCAAGCTGTTCCAGGGCGTGGGCTTTGACGACTACGTGCGCGAAATGCGCCGCCGGTACGACAAAGTAGTGATCCGCAAGCCTGAAGCCTCCCGGAAGCGCTCGCCCGAGGTGTACGCCTTGGGGCAGGGAAAACGCGCGCAGATCAAGTAAGCTCAACCATACGAATCGCGTCAGGAATTAGAGGAACACCGGAGCCAATGAGGATGAACGACTTGACCAAGAACCTCCTGCTATGGGTGGTCGTCGCCGTCGTGCTGATGGTGGTCTTCCAGAGCTTCTCGCCGAAGAGCAGCGGAGCCGGCGCACAGGGCGCGACGTACTCGCAGTTCCTGGACCAGGTGGACAGCGGCAACGTCCAGAAGGTGACCTTCAGCGGTGACATGCGTGGCGGCACCAATCAGATTTCCTACACCACCCGTGGCGGCCAGTCGGCCACCATCACCGCCCCGTTCGATCGCGACCTGATCAACGTGCTGCGCGGCAAGAACGTGGAAATCGTCCAGGAGGAGCCCTCCAGTGGCATCTCGCTGGGCGCGATCCTGATGAACTTCCTCCCGGTGATCCTGATCATCGGCTTCTGGATATTCATCATGCGCCAGATGCAGGGCGGTGGCGGCGGGGCCAAGGGCGCAATGTCCTTCGGCAAGTCGCGGGCCAAGCTGCAGGGCGAGGACCAGATCAAGGTCACCTTCGCCGACGTTGCCGGGTGCGACGAGGCCAAGGAAGAAGTCGGCGAACTGGTCGATTTCCTGCGCGACCCGACCAAGTTCACCAAGCTGGGCGGCAAGATTCCGCGCGGCGTGCTGATGGTGGGTCCGCCGGGTACCGGCAAGACGCTGCTGGCCCGCGCGATCGCCGGTGAAGCCAAGGTCCCGTTCTTCTCGATCTCCGGTTCGGACTTCGTGGAAATGTTCGTCGGCGTCGGCGCAAGCCGCGTGCGCGACATGTTCGAGCAGGCCAAGAAGCAGGCGCCGTGCATCATCTTCATCGATGAAATCGACGCCGTCGGTCGCCACCGTGGCGCCGGTCTCGGCGGCGGTCATGACGAGCGCGAGCAGACCCTGAACCAGCTGCTGGTCGAGATGGACGGCTTCGAGGGAGGCGAGGGCGTGATCGTCATCGCCGCCACCAACCGTCCCGACGTGCTGGATCCGGCGCTGCTGCGCCCGGGCCGTTTCGACCGCCAGGTCGTGGTCGGCCTGCCGGACGTCAAGGGCCGCGAGCAGATCCTCAAGGTGCATATGCGCAAGCTGCCGCTGGCCGACGATGTCGAGCCGATGGTGATCGCGCGCGGTACCCCGGGCTTCTCCGGTGCGGACCTGGCCAACCTGGCCAACGAAGCAGCACTGTTCGCCGCGCGCGGCGGTGAGAAGGAAGTCCGCATGGACCACTTCGACCGTGCCCGCGACAAGATCCTGATGGGTGCCGAACGTCGTTCAATGGCGATGAGCGAAGAAGAAAAGACGCTCACCGCCTATCACGAAGCTGGCCACGCCATCGTCGGTCGTCTGGTGCCCGAGCACGATCCGGTCTACAAGGTCACCATCATTCCCCGCGGTCGTGCGCTGGGCGTGACGATGTACCTGCCGGAAGGCGACAAGTACTCGATGAACCGGGTGGCGATCGAATCGCAGCTGTGCTCGCTGTACGGCGGTCGTGTGGCCGAAGAGCTGATCTTCGGCACCGACAAGGTCACCACCGGTGCCTCCAACGACATCGAGCGCGCCACCAAGATGGCCCGCAACATGGTCACCAAGTGGGGCCTGTCCGATGAGCTCGGCCCGATCGCCTACGGTGAAGAGGACGATGAAGTGTTCCTCGGCCGTTCGGTGACGCAGCACAAGAGCGTGTCGGATGACACCGCGCGCCGCATCGACGAAGTGGTCCGCAGCATCCTGGACAAGGCGTACGCCCGTACCACCGAACTGCTGACGGCCAATCTCGACAAGCTGCACACGATGTCGCAGCTGCTGCTGCAGTACGAGACCATCGATGCGCCGCAGATCAATGCCGTGATGGAAGGCCGTGATCCGCCGCCGCCGATGGGCTGGGACAAGTCCGCCAGCAACAAGGATGGCGGCAACAACAACGACAAGGGGGGCGATGCCCGTCCCGTGTCGCCGATCGCCGGTCCTGCCGAGCAGATCTGAGGGTGTTGCCCACGTAAGTGACGAAGGCCGGGGAAACCCGGCCTTCGTCGTTTCGGGCAGGTCATAATGACGGTCCGTTTTCGCCCCTCGTTCTGGAGTCGTCATGTCCGCACCCCCGCCGCAGCCGATCTCGCACACCACTGAAATGGTGATCGCCACGATCATTGGCGTGGCCATCGGCCTGACCCGCGACAACTTCCTGCTCGGCGCCGGCATCGGCATCGCGGTTGGCGTGTTGATGAGCATCGCCAAGACCGTCTACGTGGAGCGCAAGCGCCGCCAGCGCTGAATGCTTGCGTGCGCGGCCGGCAGTGGGCACGATGCGCGTGCCCGCGCCGCATGCCGCGGTCGGGCATGGCCGGGGGATCGGCCGACACACTTTCCAGGGGGATGTTCATGCGTCATTCGATGCGCGCAGCCGTTGCTGCGCTGCTGTGCTGTGCCACGCCGGTCATGGCGGCCGAGATCCACGTGCAGGATCCGGTGCCGTTCAACGAGTCGGCGATCATTGCCGAGAACATCAAGGCCGAGTGCCGGATGGGCGCGCAGCTGGCGACCGCGCTGGGCAAGAATGCCCCGGCGCATGGCAACACCATCGTCTTCGGCAGTGATCCGGTGAACACCGGCAGCGGGCACGCGTTGAAGCTGGAGCTGGTGGAAGCGCAGAGCGCAGGCAATGCGTTCACCGGCCACTTCAAGTCGGCGGCCGTGCGCGGCGTGCTGTTCGAGAACGGCCAGCAGGTGGCCACGGTCACCGCACGCCGTGTGTCGCGCGGTGGCGCGTTTGCCGGCTTCAAGGGCTCCTGCGACGTGCTTGAACGCACCGTCAATGCGATCGGCAACGATCTGGCGATCTGGCTGGCCAAGCCGGTCGATGGGGCCCGCCTCGGCGACCTCTGACAGCCGGTCCGGTGCGCCAGCGTAAACTACGCGCTGGCGTACTTCGTGGATCTGCCCATGTTCGATATCTCCCCCCAGCTCGATTGCGGCGGCCGGCTGCTGCGGCTGGATCGCCCGCGGGTCATGGGCATCGTCAACGTCACCCCGGATTCCTTCTCCGACGGCGGTGACCACGACAGCGTGGAGGCTGCGGTCGCGCGCGGCCTGCAACTGGTGGCCGAGGGCGCGGACCTGCTCGACATCGGCGGTGAATCGACCCGGCCAGGCAGTGCGCCGGTGCCGTTGGATGAAGAACTCCGCCGGGTCATCCCGGTGATCGAGCGGTTGGCACGCGAAACCACCGTGCCGATCAGCATCGACACCTTCAAGCCCGAGGTGATGCGCGCAGCGGTCGCGGCCGGTGCCGGCCTGATCAATGACATCCATGCGTTGCGCCAGCCCGGTGCGCTGGACGCCGCCGCCGAACTCGGCGTGCCGGTGGTGCTGATGCACATGCAGGGCGAGCCGGGCAGCATGCAGGACACCCCGCACTACGATGACGTGGTCGCCGAGGTGCATCGCTTCCTGACCGAGCGCATGTTCCAGGCCGAGATGGCCGGCGTGGCCAAGAAGCATCTGATCATCGATCTGGGCTTCGGCTTCGGCAAGACCACCGAACACAACATGATCCTGCTAGCGCGTTCGGAGCGCTTCCTCGAGCTGGGCGTGCCAATGCTGGCCGGCCTGTCGCGCAAGCGCAGCATCGGTGAACTGACCGGTCGTGAGCAGCCGCGTGACCGCGTGGCCGGTTCGGTCGCCGCGCACCTGATCGCGGCCCAGCGTGGCGCGATGCTGCTGCGTGTGCACGATGTCGCCGCCACGGTCGATGCGCTGAAGGTGTGGGCCGCAGTCGATGCCGTGCCGATGCCGCGGGTGTCCGCCGCCCCGGCGATGCCGCGCTGGCCGGACGAGGACTGATGGCCGTCGATCAGCGCCCGCTGGCGATCGCGGTGATGGGCCCGACCGCGTCAGGCAAGACCGCCACCGCGATCGCACTGGCCCAGCAGCTGGACGGTGAGATCGTCAGCGTCGATTCGGCGCTGGTCTATCGCGGGCTGGATATCGGCTCGGCCAAGCCCGATGCGGCCGAGCGCGCACAGGCGCCGCACCATCTGCTCGATGTGCGCGACCCGTGGCAGACCTATTCGGCGGCGGAGTTCGCCAGCGACGCGGCGCGGGCCGTCCGCGACATCATCGCGCGGGGTCGCATGCCGATCCTCGCCGGTGGCACCGGGCTGTATTTCCGCGCGTTGCTACAGGGCCTGTCGCCGATGCCCGAGGCCGATCCGGCGGTGCGCGCACAGATTGCCGCCGAGGCGGCCGAGCAGGGCTGGGCGGCAATGCATGCCCAACTGGCCGGCATCGATCCGGCCGCGGCAAAGCGCATTCACGCCACCGACCCGCAGCGCATCCAGCGGGCACTGGAAGTCCATCGGCTGACCGGTACCCCGATCAGCGAATGGCAGAAGCTGCCCGGCGTCGACCGGCTGCCGGTACGGCCGCTCAAACTGATTCTCGCGCCGCGCGAGCGCACGGTGCTGCACCAGCGCATCGAAACCCGTTTCGACGCGATGCTGGATCACGGCTTCCTGGACGAAGTCCACGCCCTGCGGGCCCTGCCGGCGATGGCCGAGGTGGCCGCGCCGCTGGATCTGCCGGCCGTGCGGGCGGTGGGCTACCGGCAGGCCTGGGAGTATCTGGACGGGCAGGGCACGGCCGAGGCGTTCCGTGAGCGCGGCATCCAGGCCACCCGCCAGCTCGCCAAGCGCCAGCTGACCTGGCTGCGCGGGGAGCTTGATGCGCGCTGGTTCGATCCCCATCTAGACAGGGCTTCCCTGGCGGATGCGGTGTCGACCTTCGTCGCACGCTGAGTCCACGCCTTCATTCGCCCACCCCGTGTACCATCAAGGGTTCCGGCGGGCGGCGGGGGCCGTGGTAACTGCCGGAAGACCATAAAAACAATAATCAGGAGTGTGCAATGTCCAAGGGGCAATCGCTGCAGGATCCGTTTCTGAATGCACTTCGGCGCGAACGCGTGCCGGTGTCGGTGTATCTGGTCAATGGCATCAAGCTGCAGGGAACGATTGAATCGTTCGACCAGTTCGTGGTGCTGCTGCGCAATACGGTGAGCCAGATGGTGTACAAGCACGCCATCTCGACCGTGGTGCCCGCGCGCAACGTGAAGGTCGGGCCCGGAGGTGGTTATGTGCAATCCAATGATGGCGCCGATGGCGTCCAAGGTGATGACGACGTTGAGTGACTGCGTGAAGAATTCTGGAGAACTGCGTGTTTGACCGTTCCAAGCGAGGCGAACACGCACTCCTGATCCAGCCGCATGCCGGCCGGCTCGAAGATGACGTGCTTGAAGAGTTCACCGATCTGGCCCGCTCCGCCGGGGCCAGCATCGCGGCCACGCTGACCGCGCGCATCGATCGGCCCAATCCGTCGATCCTGATCGGCAGCGGCAAGCTGGACGAGGTCAAGGCCGCGGCCGATGCCACCGGCGCCGACCTGATCCTGGTCAACCATGCGCTGTCGCCGGGGCAGGAGCGCAACCTGGAGCGGTTCCTGGAACGGCGCGTGATCGACCGCACCGGGCTGATCCTGGATATCTTCGCCCAGCGTGCGCGCAGCCACGAAGGCAAGCTGCAGGTGGAGCTGGCGCAGCTGCGCCACATGTCCACGCGGCTGATCCGCGGCTGGACCCATCTGGAGCGCCAGCGTGGTGGTTCCATCGGCCTGCGCGGCCCGGGTGAAACCCAGCTGGAAACCGATCGCCGCCTGCTGCAGAAGCGGGTGGAGCAGCTGCAGAAGAAGCTGGAAAAGGTGGAAGTGCAGCGCACCCAGATGCGTCGTGCCCGCCTGCGCAGCGAGCTGCCGCGCGTGGCGCTGGTGGGCTACACCAACGCCGGCAAGTCGACCCTGTTCAACGCATTGACTGGCGCCGAGGCCTTCGCTGCGGACCAGTTGTTCGCGACGTTGGACCCGACCGTGCGCCGCATCGCGCTGCCGGGCGGCAGCGTGGTGCTCGCCGATACCGTCGGCTTCGTCCGCGACCTGCCGCATGATCTGGTGGCCGCGTTCCGGTCGACCCTGTCCGAAGCCCGCGAAGCGGACTTCCTGCTGCACCTCGTCGATGCGGCCGATCCGCACCGTGAGGAGCGCATCGCACAGGTGGATGAAGTGCTGACCGCCATCGGCGCGGGCGATCTGCCGCAGTTGCTGGTGTTCAACAAGATCGACCGCATCGACGGGGCCGACGTGCGTCACGATGCCCAGGACGGCATCCCCGACAACGCGCGCCGCGAGCGGGTCTGGATTTCCGCCCGCGACAACGTTGGCCTGCCGCTCCTGCAGTCCGTGCTGGGCAAGCGCCTGGGCCTGCAGCACGTCAGTGGCGAGCTGCGGCTGCCGCCGAGTGCCGGTCGCCTGCGTTCGCGCCTGCATCAGCTGGAGGTCGTGCGCAGCGAAGCCACCGACGAAGACGGTTGGCTGCTGCAGGTCGAGATCCCGATCGCCGAGGCCGAGAAGCTGGCGGCTGGGGAGGGCGGCGAACCGATCCGCGCGATGCTTCCGGAAAAGCTTCCGGAATGGTGATGCGGGTGCCGGCCGCCGGCTGGCGCCCATGATTCTCCCGGCGGGGCTTCGCCCTCCGTCGCACCCGGCAACACACGACATCACTCACGATTTCGGCTAAAACAGGGGGCGTTCGTCCCCCCGTTGATCCAGGACTTCCCATGACCGTTCCTTCCGACGCCGAGCTGGGCGCCCTCGCCAGTGACGTGGGCCAGCGCCTCCAGCAGGCCTCGCTGCAGCTGGTGACTGCCGAAAGCTGCAGTGGCGGCTGGATCGCCAAGGCGATGACCGATATCGCCGGCTCCTCGGCGTTCTTCGATTGCGGCATGGTGGTCTACAGCTACGAAGCCAAGCAACGCCTGCTGGGCGTGCGCGCGCAGACGCTGGAACAGTTCGGCGCGGTCAGCCGCGAGACCGTGCTGGAAATGGTCTCCGGTGCGCTGATCAATTCCGGTGCCGGCATCGCCGTGGCGGTGACCGGCATTGCCGGGCCGGGCGGTGGCAGCGAGGACAAGCCGGTCGGCAGCGTCTGGATCGGCTGGAAGGGCCGTGGCGGCTACGCGCGTGCGCAGCTGTTCCAGTTCGATGGCGACCGCGAAGCCATACGGCGGCAGACCGTGCAGCAGGCGCTGACGGGAATCTTCCCGCTGTTGTGACATCCTGACCGGGTGTGCTGACAGGAGAGTGGGCCGATGTGGGAAACGCTGGGTACCGTGCGTGACCTGGGGCGATTGCAGGAAATCGCGTCGGTCCTGATCCGCTATGGCTTCGGCGACCTCGTGCGCCGCATCGGCCTGGCCGATGTGCTCGAACGCGCTGGCCGCCTGCTGCACTGGAACGATACCCAGCAGATGCTGCGGATGACCGCGCCTGTGCGCGTGCGCCGCGCGATGGAAGACCTGGGCCCCACCTTCGTCAAACTCGGCCAGGTGCTGGCCACCCGCGTGGACCTGTTTCCGCCGGATTGGATCGCCGAGTTCTCCGAACTGCAGAACGCCGTGCCCGCGCTGCCGTATGCGCAGGTGCGTGAGCAGCTCGAACGTGATCTCGGCGCACCGGCCACCGAGGTGTTCGCGTGGCTCGATGAAACGCCCATGGCCGCGGCCTCGCTGGCACAGGCGCATCGCGCAACGCTGCATGACGGCACCGCCGTGGTGCTGAAGATCCGTCGTCCGGGCATCCGTGACGTCATCGAAGCCGACCTGCGCCTGCTGGCGCGGCTGGCCGAGATCGTGGAGGCGCGCCTGCCCGATCTGCAGCGGTATCGCCCGGCCGAGGTGGTGCAGCAGTTCCAGGTGTCGCTGCGCCGCGAGCTGGATTTTGCCGCCGAATGCCGCAATGCCGAGCGCATCGCGCGCAATTTCCAGGGCCGCGACGACATCCTGATCCCCAACGTGCACTGGCAGTGGACCTGCGAGAGCCTCAACGTGCAGGACTTCGTGGACGGCATTCCCGGCCGCGATCTGGTCGGCGTCGATGCGGCCGGTCTGGACCGCGTGCAGCTGGCCCGCACCGGCGCGCGCATCGTGCTGAAGATGGTGCTGGAGGACGGCTGTTTCCACGCTGATCCGCACCCGGGCAACATCATCTACCTGCGGGATGGCCGCATCGGCGTGATCGATTTCGGCATGGTCGGGGCGATCTCCGAGCAGCGCCGCTTCCAGGTTGCCCAGCTCCTGCATGGCCTGGTCACCCAGGAGCCGGAGCAGGTGGCCGACGTGCTGCTGGACTGGGCCGGTGGCGTGGAAGTGGACGAGTCGCGCCTGCAGCAGGACATCAGCACCTTCGTGGACCAGTACCGCGGGGTCCCGCTGAAGGACCTGCACATGGGCCTGATGCTGGGCAACATCACCCAGCTGCTGCGCCAGTACGCGCTGACCCTGCCGGCCGATCTGGCGCTGATGATCAAGACCTTCCTCACCCTGGAAGGCATGGGCCGCCAGCTGGACCCGCAGTTCGATATGGCCAGCGCCGCGCGCCCGTATCTGGAGCGGGTGATGTGGCAACGCTACTCGCCCGGCGCGATGCTCAAGCGCGGCAAGCGCAGCCTGGTCGGGGTGATGGATCTGGTCGGCGATCTGCCGCGCGATGTCCGCCGCCTGCTGCAGATGGCGCGCCGCGGCCGGCTCCAGCTCAAGATTGAAACCACGGCGCTGCAGGGCTTCGGCGACCAGGTCAACCGCGCGGCGAACCGGCTGGTGATGGGCATCGTGACCGCCGCGCTGATCATCGGCTCCTCGATCGTCATGCACAGTGTCGGCGGCATCTCCAGCCGCTGGCTGCTCGCGCTTGGCGTGGCCGGCTTCATCGGTGCCGGCTTCTGTGGCGTGTGGATCCTGTTTTCGATCTGGCGCAGCGGTAAGAACCCGTAGGGTTCTTACCGCTGGGATCCGCAGGATCCCCGGAATCTCCCGCGTAAGCGGGGGATTACGTGTAGGTCCGACCGTTGGTCGGACGCTCCCTCCTGACCGACCCGTCACCATTTGCCCACCGGTAGAGCCACGCCATGCGTGGCTGCTCCAGCCCGCCGCCGCACCCACCGGTAGAGCCACGCCATGCGTGGCTGCTCCAGCCCGCCGCCGCACCCACCGGTAGAGCCACGCCATGCGTGGCTGCTCCAGCCCGTCACCGCACCCACCGGTAGAGCCACGCCATGCGTGGCTGCTCCAGCCCGTCACCGCACCCACCGGTAGAGCCACGCCATGCGTGGCTGCTCCTCATCCGGCCCCCACGAATGCCTGACCCCAAAGATTGCAGAGGCTAAACGCCGGAGAGCTGGCCGCAAGCGATACGCACCCGCGCCGTCAGACATCGCCGCGCGTTCGCGCGGTCACCGACCAACGGTCGGTGGCTACAGGCATTGCTGGAGGCTTCGGCCGGTGCGGGACAGCCCTTCTTCTATCGGCTCTTCCTCTGCGGGCACTTGCGTGCCCGCATCGTTAGTAGTAATACTACTAACCATGGACCTGACCGATACCCAGCAGGCGATCCTGCAGTTGATCGCCGAGCGTATAGAGACCGATGGCGCACCGCCGTCGCAGACCGAAATCGCCCGCGCGTTCGGCTTCAAGGGCGTCCGCGCAGCCCAGTACCATCTGGAAGCGCTGGAGCAGGCCGGGGCGATCCGTCGCATCCCGGGCCAGGCCCGCGGCATCCGGCTGGTCCAGGCGCCGGCGCTGCAGAACGGCCTGCCCGAATCACTGCCTGCGTCGGCGTTGCCGGACCACGTTCTGCGGCTGCCGGTGCTGGGCCGGGTCGCGGCCGGTCTGCCGATCGGCGCGGATATCGGCTCGGATGATTTCGTGGTGCTGGACCGGGTGTTCTTCTCGCCCGCGCCGGACTACCTGCTGAAGGTGCAGGGCGACTCGATGATCGACGAGGGCATCTTCGACGGCGACCTGATCGGTGTGCACCGCACCCGCGACGCCCGCTCCGGGCAGATCGTGGTGGCCCGCATCGATGACGAGATCACGGTCAAGCTGCTGAAGATGGGCAAGGACCGGATCCGCCTGCTGCCGCGCAACCCCGATTACAAGCCGATCGAAGTGCTGCCCGACCAGGACTTCGCCATCGAAGGCCTCTATTGCGGGTTGCTGCGGCCCAACCGCTGACCCTGTTCCCCATTGAATCACGCGCGGTCTTTTGTGGCACATCTCTGGTTTTGCTGAGGTTGGTACGGATGTCCGATAATTTTTTTCCGAACGCCGGGCAGAATCTCAGCCCGTGCGATACGCCAGCCTTAAAGTGAACCCATGGCCAAGAAGACTTCCAAAGACAGCACCTCCACCGATACGACCTCTGCAAGGACCACTCCGATGGACGAAAACAAAAAGCGCGCCCTCACCGCCGCGCTGAGCCAGATCGAAAAGCAGTTCGGCAAGGGCGCCGTGATGCGCATGGGCGACCGCGTCGTCGAGGCGGTCGAGGTCATCCCCACCGGTTCGCTGATGCTGGATATCGCCCTCGGTATCGGTGGCCTGCCCAAGGGTCGCGTCGTGGAGATCTACGGTCCGGAATCCTCGGGCAAGACCACCCTGACCCTGCAGGCGATCGCCGAGTGCCAGAAGAAGGGCGGTACCGCGGCCTTCATCGATGCCGAGCACGCGCTGGATCCGATCTACGCCGCCAAGCTGGGCGTCAACGTGGACGACCTGCTGCTCTCGCAGCCGGATACCGGTGAGCAGGCGCTGGAAATCGCCGACATGCTGGTGCGCTCCAGCTCGGTGGACATCGTGGTGGTCGACTCGGTCGCCGCGCTGACCCCGAAGGCCGAAATCGAAGGCGAAATGGGCGACCAGCTGCCGGGCCTGCAGGCTCGCCTGATGAGCCAGGCGCTGCGCAAGCTGACCGGCAACATCAAGCGCTCCAACACCCTGGTGGTCTTCATCAACCAGCTGCGCCACAAGATCGGCGTGATGATGCCGGGCCAGAGCCCGGAAGTGACAACCGGCGGCAACGCGCTGAAGTTCTACGCCTCGGTCCGCCTGGACATCCGCCGTATCGGCGCCATCAAGAAGGGCGACGAGATCATCGGCAACCAGACCAAGATCAAGGTGGTCAAGAACAAGCTGGCGCCCCCGTTCAAGCAGGTCATCACCGAGATCCTGTACGGCGAAGGCATCAGCCGCGAAGGCGAACTGATCGACATGGGCGTGGAAGCCAAGCTGGTCGAGAAGGCCGGCGCCTGGTACAGCTACGGCGAAGAGCGCATCGGCCAGGGCAAGGACAACGCCCGCGGCTACCTGCGCGACAACCCGCAGATCGCCCAGCGTCTGGAAGCCGAGCTGCGCGAGAAGTTCCAGCCGGAAGAAGCCGTGCGTGAAGGCGGCGACGAGGCTGAAGACGACGCCGAGTGAGTTTCCTGCGGGGCAGGGCAGCGCCGTCAGTGACGCTCGCCCTGTCCTGCAGTTTCAAGAATCCCCGACGGGATGGCGCCAAGGATGGCGCACTGTAATGGACCGCTGCCATGCAAGACTCCGAAGCCCCCGCACCCCGGCGCAAGCGCCGTGTCCAGGAACAGACGCCGGTCCAGCGGGCGTTGGGGCTGCTGGTGCGCCGCGAACACTCGCGTAAAGAGCTGACCCGCAAACTGCAGGCCCGCGGCATCGAGAACGAGGCCGCCGAAGCAGCGGTCAGCAAGCTGGCCGAGGCCGGCTGGCAGGATGACACCCGCTTTGCCGAGAATCTGGTCCGGATCCGGGCCAACACCGGCTATGGACCGATCCATATCCGCGCCGAACTGGGCACGCATGGCCTGGACAGCGATCAGATCGCTGCGGCCATGGACACCTTCGAAGGCGATTGGACCGAGAATGCCCGCGACCTGGTCTGCCGCCGTTTTGGCGAGGCCGGCCCGCAGGAACTGCCTGCACGGCGTAAAGCCGCGGATCTTCTGGCCCGCCGGGGGTTCCCCGGCGACAGCATCCGCCAGGCCACCCGGTACGACCCTGAGGACTGAGCGGCCCGGGCCTGATACCCTTTGTGGTTTCGGCGGTCCTGCAGTTGACACCCGGCCATTGGGGCTGCGTGCCAGGGACTGACCGGCCCGCACAAAGCCAGCCCCCCATGAACGCATCCGTCAAATTCACTACCTCCCAGATCCGCAGCGATTTCCTTGAGTTCTTCAAGGGCAAAGGCCACACGATCGTGCCGTCGGCGCCCCTGGTGCCGGGCAATGATCCGACCCTGCTGTTCACCAACTCCGGCATGGTGCAGTTCAAGGACGTGTTCCTTGGCGCCGAGAAGCGCAGCTACGTGCGCGCGGCCGACGTCCAGCGCTGCCTGCGCGCCGGTGGCAAGCACAACGATCTGGACCAGGTCGGTTACACCGCCCGCCACCACACCTTCTTTGAAATGCTGGGCAACTGGTCGTTCGGCGATTACTTCAAGAAGGACGCCATCGCCTGGGCCTGGGAGCTGCTGACCCAGGTCTGGAAGCTGCCGGCCGAGCGCCTGCTGGTCACCGTGTACCAGACCGATGACGAGGCCTACGCGCTGTGGCGCGACATGGTCGGCATTCCGGAAGAGCGGATCGTGCGCATCGGCGACAACAAGGGTGCGCCGTTCGCGTCGGACAATTTCTGGCAGATGGCCGAGACCGGTCCGTGCGGCCCGTGTACCGAAATCTTCTATGACCATGGCGACCACATCGCCGGTGGCCCGCCGGGCTCGCCGGATGAAGACGGTGACCGTTTCATCGAGATCTGGAACCTGGTCTTCATGCAGTTCGACCGCCAGCCCGATGGCACCCTGGTGCCGCTGCCGGCCCCGTGCGTGGATACCGGCATGGGCCTGGAGCGTCTGGCCGCGATCCTGCAGCACGTCCACACCAATTACGAAATCGACCTGTTCCAGGCGCTGATCCGCAAGGCCAGCGAGCTGACCGGCATGGCCGATCTGGAGAACAAGTCGCTGCGCGTGATCGCCGATCACATCCGCGCCTGCTCGTTCCTGATCGTCGATGGCGTGCTGCCGTCCAACGAAGGCCGCGGCTACGTGCTGCGCCGGATCATCCGCCGCGCCCTGCGCCATGGCTGGATGCTGGGCGTGCGCCAGCCGTTCTTCAGCAAGCTGGTGCCGACCCTGGTCGAGCAGATGGGCGTGGCCTATCCGGAACTGCCGGCGCAGGCAGACACGGTGGTGCGCGCGCTGCAGGCCGAAGAAGAGCGTTTCGCGGAAACGCTGGATTCGGGCATGAAGATCTTCGACGACGTGGCCGCAAAGGTCAGCAACGGCGTGATCCCGGGCGTGGATGCGTTCCGCCTCTACGACACCTACGGCTTCCCGCTCGATCTCACCCAGGACATCGCGCGCGAGCGTGACCTGATCGTGGACATCGAGGGCTTCAACGCCGCGATGGACACCCAGCGCGAGACCGCGCGCGCGGCCGGCAAGTTCGGCGGCGGCGTGACCCTGTCGGCCGATCTGGTCGCCACGCTCAAGCCGACCGTGTTCCTCGGGTATGACCGCCTGCAGGCCGACGATCTCACCGTGGTCGCCATCCTCAAGGACGGCCGCCCGGTGGAGAGCGCCAAGGCCGGCGACGACGTCATCGTGCTGACCCACCAGACCCCGTTCTACGCCGAATCCGGTGGCCAGGTCGGCGACAACGGCACCCTGTCCGGCGCCGGCGTGCAGGTGGACGTCAGCGATACCCAGAAGTTCGCGGGCCAGTTCCATGGGCACGTCGGCAAGCTCACCGCGGGCAGCCTGAAGGTCGGCGACATGCTGTCCGGTCAGGTCGATGGCCAGCGCCGTGGCGCGACCATCCTCAACCACTCGGCCACCCATCTGCTGCACGCCGCCCTGCGCGAAGTGCTGGGCACCCATGTGCAGCAGAAGGGCTCGCTGGTCGCACCCGATCGCCTGCGCTTCGATTTCTCGCACTTCGCGCCGATCAGCGCCGAGGACCTGGCGATCATCGAGCGCAAGGTCAACGAGCAGGTGCGTGCCAACAACGCCGCTGAAGTCCACAACATGGGCATGCAGGAAGCGCTCGACTTCGGCGCGATGGCGCTGTTCGGCGAGAAGTACGGCGAGCACGTGCGCGTGCTGAAGATGGGCGACTACTCCACCGAACTGTGTGGCGGTACGCATGTCTCGCGCACCGGCGACATTGGTCTGTTCAAGATCACGTCCGAAGGTGGCGTGTCCTCGGGCGTGCGCCGTATCGAAGCGGTGACCGGGCAGGGCGCGTTGGATTATGTGGCCCATGAAGAAGCCCAGCTGAGCGAAGCGGCGGCACTGCTCGGCGGCAACGCCGGCGACGTGGTCGACAAGATCCGCCAGCTCGGCGAGCGCCAGAAGAAGCTCGAGCGCGAGCTCGAGGCGCTCAAGGCCAAGCAGGCGGCCGGTGCGACCGCCGATCTTGGTGGCGCCGCGGTCGAGGTCAACGGCATCAAGATCCTGGCCGCGCGTCTGGAAGGCTTCGATGCCAAGGCGCTGCGCGATGCGATCGACCGGCTCAAGCAGCAGCTCGGCGATGCGGTGATCGTGCTGGCCGGCACCCAGGACGGCAAGGCGGCCCTGGTCGCCGGTGTGAACGGCAGCGCAATGGGCAAGGTCAAGGCCGGGGAACTGTTGGCCCATATCGCCAGTCAGATCGGGGGCAAGGGCGGCGGCCGCCCGGACCTCGCCCAGGGTGGTGGTGAGGACGGGCCCGCCCTTGCTTCTGCACTGGCCGCCGTCGTCGACTGGGTCACCCCCCGTATCTGAACAGCCTGAAGCCTCCTGCTCCTTGATGGGTCGGGAGGCCTGACGGTACTATGGCGAATCTTTTCCCGTTGTCGTGGGGCGCTCTTGCCGGGGCGCCAAGCCGGTGGGGAAATGCCACCACCGGTTCCCCTGGAGACTTGAACAAATGTTGATCCTGACTCGCCGTGTAGGCGAAACCCTGATGATCGGTGACTCGGTCAGCGTGACCGTGCTCGGCGTCAAGGGCAACCAGGTGCGTATCGGTATCACCGCTCCGAAGGACGTGGCCGTGCACCGCGAAGAGATTTATCAGCGGATCCAGCGCGGTGATGAGCCGAATGCATCCGGAAGTGAAAATTCTTCGGATTAAGGCTTTACCTGAGGGCGCGGAAAACGTTATTATTCGCGCCCCCGCTGAGATGATTCATCGCAGCGGCGGACCAAGAACACTGGAGCGGTGCCCGAGTGGCTGAAGGGGCTCCCCTGCTAAGGGAGTATAGGGCTTAAAACTCTATCGAGGGTTCGAATCCCTCCCGCTCCGCCAGTTGTAGAAAAGGCCTTCGTACGCAAGTACGGAGGCCTTTTTCTTTGTGCGATCCGGTTCAAATGGCCGACTTGCAGACCGCCTCGATCCGATGCCCGTCCGGGTCGATCAGAAACGCGGCGTAATAGTGATCGCCATAATCCTCGCGCAGCCCCGGCGCCCCGTTGCAGGTGCCGCCAACCGCCAGTGCATCGCGGTGGAACGCGTCCACCGCCTGGCGCGAGGGCGCTCCAAAGGCCAGGTGGAATCCGGCGCCGGGTGGCGAGGCATCGGCCCGCAGTTTCAGGCACAGCAGATCCTCGTCCTCGACATATCCATACCCGATCGCCTCGTCGTCTTCGAAGACGCGGCGCATGCCCAGCGCACCGAGCGCGGCATCGTGGAAGGCGGCGGCACGCGCGAGATCGCGCACGCCCAGGGAAAGGTGATGCAGCATGGTGGTGCGCTTCCGTGGGGAATGTGGCGCGCAGCGTCGCATGAAACAGGCGGAAGGCGCGCCGCCCGACGCATTCGGATGGCGCATGCAGCCGATCCCCAATCATCATTGGTGCCGACGCGGCGGCTCGGCTACGGTCGTTGTCCTGCGGCGTCCCACCGGGCGCCCCCGTGGAAGGAGCAGGAACATGTCGATGGGACGGAGGTCACTGCGTGGCTGGGTGGTCGTGAGCATGCTGATGGGCATGGTCATGCCGGTCAGTGCCGCCTCGTTGGAAGAGCGGCTGCATCGGGCGGCGGAGAAGGGCGATGCCACTGCGGTGCGTACGCTGCTGGGGCAGGGCGCCCGCGTGGATGCGCGCGGCGTGGCGAAGGCGACACCGTTGCTGGTCGCGACCCACCACAACCACGTGGAGGCCGCACGTGCGCTGATCCAGGCCGGTGCTGACGTCAATGCCAAGGATGCGATCCAGGACAGCCCGTACCTGTACGCCGGTGCGCGAGGGCATCTTGAGATCCTGCGCGCGACACTGAGTGCTGGCGCCGACCTCAAGAGCACCAACCGCTACGGCGGCACCGCACTCATCCCAGCGGCCGAACGCGGGCACGTGGAGACCGTGGCGACGCTGATCGCGGCCGGTGTCGATGTGGATCACATCAACAAGCTGCAGTGGACCGCGCTGCTGGAGGCGATCATCCTCGCCGATGGCGGCCCGCGACATGTGGAGATCGTCCGTCAGCTCATCGCGGCAGGCGCGGATGTGAACCTGCCCGACGGTGAAGGCGTGAGCCCGCTGCAGCATGCACGCCAGCGCGGTTACCGCGAGATGGAGGCGCTGCTTCTGGCAGGGGGTGCGCGTCCGGGCTGAGCGACGCGCAACCGGACAGAGCGGATGGATGTTGCCACTGCGTTGACGCCGCACAGGCATGCTCTGCACCGCTGCTCTGCCAAGGTGTGTGCTTCCCCCCCGCAGAAACAGGAGTCGCCGTGAACGCACGTCGCCACTTCCTTTCCGTTGCCGCCGCCGGCACGGCCGCGTTCGCCGCCGCCCCATTGATGGCGCAGTCGGCCGGCCCGGGCAGCGTCCTGCCCACCCGCGGCCAGGCTTCAGCGAAGCCCTTGCCCGGCAATCCCGCGCGGCAGGGCGGGCGTTACCGGCCGCAGACCCGCCTGGGCCTGGGCGGCGTCGCGATCGGCAATGGGTTTGCGGCCGCGACCGATGCGCAGAGCGAAGCCAGCCTCGCCGCAGCCTATGCGGCGGGCGTGCGCTATTTCGATACGTCACCCTGGTACGGGCTCGGCCTGAGCGAGCGTCGTTATGGCCATCATCTGCACAACCACCCGGCGCGCGAGTACACGCTGTCGACCAAGGTCGGGCGCCTGCTGACGGCGACCGCCGGTGAGTTGCAGGACGTGATGTGGAAGGACCCGTCGCCATTCCATTACCGTTACGACTACTCCGCCGACGGCACGCGGCGTTCGGTGGAGGACAGCCTCAACCGGCTCGGTGTGTCGCAGCTGGACGTGGTCTTCATCCATGACCTCTCGCCGGACAACGAGAAAGACCTGGGCGTGCCTTGGGAGCAGCGTTTCGCGGAAGCAGCGAAGGGCGCGATGCCGGCGCTGACCCGCATGCGCGAGGAGGGGTTGATCAAGGCGTGGGGCTTCGGTGTGAACCGTCCCGAGCCGGCCCTGCGTGCGGTGGCCGAGGCGGATCCGGACATCTTCCTGCTCGCCTGTCAGTACTCGCTGCTGGACCACGAGCAGGCGTTGCATGACACCTTCCCCAGGATCGCCGCACGCGGTGCATCGGTCGTGGTCGGCTCGCCGCTGCTGGCCGGCTACCTGGCCGGGCGTGATCGCTATCTGTATGACGGCAAGGTGCCGTCGTGGGCGCCGGAGAAGCGTGCGAAGGTGCAGGTCCTCTGCGAGCGCCATGGTGTGGATCTGCGCACCGCGGCGCTGCAGTTCGCCGATGCGCCGGAGGTGGTCTCGGCGGTCATTCCCGGCGCGCGGACGCCCGAACAGGTGCTGGCCAATGTCGCCTCCATGTCCGTGGCGATTCCGGCCGCATTCTGGGCCGAGCTCAAGCAGGAGAAGCTGATCGCCTCCGATGCCCCGGTGCCCCGCGGCTGACCCCCACGCCCCGCCTGACCCGGGGCGACCCCCGAACGCCTTCTGCCTCAACGGTCGCGCCATCTTCCACTGGCGGCCGGGATGCGGCATCATGCCGCCCATTCGTTCCCTCCAGCCGCCGCCAGAGGAGTCCCTTCCTGCCTGGAGGCATTGCCGTGTCCGTCGTTCCGTTCCGTGTTGCCCCGATCCATTCGGGTCGCCGTCGCGCTTTTCCCTCGCGCTCCCCGCTGATGCAGGCGATGGCCTGCGTGCTGGGCCTGGCCCTGTCCGCCTCGGCCGTGCAGGCCGAAGAGGTGCCGGCGGGGGACGCCCCTGCCAAGGACGGCGCACAGACCCTGCAGACCGTGCAGGTTACCGCCAACCAGCTCGGCACCGTGACCGAAGGCAGTGATTCCTATACGCCCGGCACGATCGCCACGGCCACCCGCCTGGTGCTCAGCCCGCGCCAGACGCCGCAGTCGATCAGCGTGATCACGCGGCAGGAAATGAACGACTTCGGCCTCAACGGCATCGATGACGTCATGAAGGTCACGCCGGGTGTGAGCATCGTCACCTACGACAGCGAGCGCACCGAGTACTACGCGCGCGGCTTTGCAGTACAGAACTTCCAGTACGACGGCATCCCGATGGCGCGCGATTCGGCGTACTCGGCCGGCAACACGCTCAGCGACATGGCCATCTACGATCGCGTGGAGGTGCTCAAGGGCGCCACCGGCCTGCTGACCGGCATGGGCGACCCGGGCGCGACCATCAATCTGGTGCGCAAGAAACCCACCCGGGAGCTGGCCGGCAGTGCCACGCTGGGTGTCGGTTCATGGGACAGCTACCGCGCCGAAGTCGATGTCGGCGGGCCGCTGACTGAGAGTGGCCGCGTGCGCGGCCGCGTGGTCGGCGCCTACCAGGACAAGCATTCCAATGTCGACCATTACCAGCGCAGCAATGAGGTGTTCTACGGCATCCTCGAGGCCGACCTCGGCGAGAGCACGCTGCTGACCGTCGGTGCCGATTACCAGGACAGCGATCCGGAAGGCTCCAGCTGGGGCGGTATTCCCCTGCTGGACAGTGCAGGCAACTTCAACGACATGCCGCGCTCGTTCAACAACGGCGCGCGCTGGAGCCGCTGGGGCCAGTACGCCCGTACCGGCTTCGCGACGCTGGAGCACACCTTCGGCAATGACTGGGTCGCCAAGCTGCAGCTCAATCACCAGGTCAACGGCTATGACGCCTCGCTGGGCGCGGCGGCCGGTGGCAATCCGGATCCGGTCACCGGTGAAGGCGTGAGCATGTGGCTGGGCCAGTACATCGGCAAGACCACCAGCAACGCGGCCGATCTGTACGTCAGCGGCAAGTTCGAGTGGTTCGGCCGCCAGCACGAGCTGGTGGTCGGTGGCAGCGTGTCGCGCAAGCGCTGGGTCAACAATGGCTACTCGCCGCAGCCGGGCTATGTCAGCAGCGTTGCCGACTACTACGCCTGGACCGGCGATGTGCCCGAGCCGGACTGGCAGTGGGGCTACGGTGACAACCAGGTCACCCGCGAAAGCGGTGCCTATGTGGTGGGCCGTTTCGACCTGGCCGATCCGCTCAAGCTGATCGTCGGCAGCCGCATCGCCAACTACAAATCGCCGGATACCGACGAGAGCGGTGTGGTCGTGCCGTACGCCGGCCTGGTGTACGACCTCAACCGCAACTTCTCCGTCTTCGCCAGCTACAGCACCATCTTCAAGCCGCAGGGCAACCAGGACGAACAGGGCCGGGTGCTGGATCCGCTGGAAGGGCGCAGCTACGAAGCGGGCCTGAAGGCGGAGTTCTACGACGGTCGCCTCAACGCCAGTGCGGCGGTGTTCCAGCTGGAGCAGGACAACTACGCACAGCCGACCGGCGGCAGGACGCCGAGTGGCGGGATTGCCTATGAAGGCCTGATGGGGGTGCGCACCAAAGGCTATGAGCTGGAGGTGTCCGGCCAGCTTGCGCCGGGCTGGCAGATCCAGGGCGGCTACGCGCACAAGATCGCGCGGCAGCAGTCCACCAAGGTCTCCACGCTGGAGCCGGAAGATCAGTTCAGCGTGCACACCAGTTACCGCCTCACCGGTGTGGCTGACGGCTGGAGCGTTGGCGGGGGCGCGCGCTGGCAGGGCAGCACGTTCGGCACCATCACCAATCCGGCCACCGGCGGAAGCCAGCTCCACCGCACCGAGCCCTACTGGCTGCTCGATGCCATGGCGCGGTACCAGTTCAACGACCAGCTCTCGGCGACGCTCAACGTCAACAACCTGCTGGACAAGCACTACTACACGATCTTCAGCTGGTACAGCACCTACACCTGGGGCGAGCCGCGCAACGTGCGCCTGACCCTCAACTACAGGTTCTGATCCAAAACGAACGACACCCCGGGCAACCGGGGTGTCTGCGTTTGCGGCCGGATGTTTACAGCGCCAGCTCGAACACGATGACTTCCGCGTCGTTGGCGTTTTCCAGCGTCAGCTGCGCCTCGTCACTGACCTGCAGCGCATCGCCGGTCGCCAAGGTGATGCCGTTGACCTGCAGCTGCCCGCGGGCGACCTGCACGTAGGCACCGCGGCGCGGGGCCAGTGGCAGGTGGACGCGGTCGTCGCCGTCCAGGATCGTGGCGTAGATGTTGGCGTCCTGGTGGATCAGCAGCGAACCGTCACGGCCATCGCGCGAGGCGATCAGGCGCAGCTGGCCTCGCTTGGTGTCCGGGGCGAAGTGGGTCTCCTGGTAGCTCGGGGTGATGTTCTCCTGGTCGGGGAACAGCCAGATCTGCAGGAAGTGCACCGCTTCGTCGGCCGAGTGGTTGAACTCGCTGTGGCTGACGCCGCTGCCGGCGCTCATGCGCTGCACATCGCCGTAGCGCAGCACCGAGCCGGTGCCCATCGAGTCCTTGTGCTCCAGCGCGCCGCCGAGCACGTAGGAGATGATCTCCATGTTGCTGTGGCTGTGCGTGCCAAAGCCCTGGCCGCCCTGCACGCGGTCTTCGTTGATCACCCGCAGCGGTCCGAAGCTGGTATAGCGCGGGTCGTAGTAATTGGCGAAGGAGAAGGTGTGCATGGAGTTCAGCCAGCCATGGTCGGCCTTGCCACGGGTGTTGCTCTTGCGGATCTGCAGCATGGGAATCTCCTGGATGTTCGATGGTTTCGATGGCGGTCCGGGGCGGTCGCTGCCGTCCCCTTTCCTGTTGCGGCCAGTATCCGCTTGCGCCGTCGGCTTGAAAAACGGATAGTTTTGCAAGCCATCATCGAAAAATTCGAATGCTCAAGCTCAGCCTCGACGCCCTGCAGATCCTGGATGCCATCGACCGCCGCGGCTCGTTCGCTGCGGCCGGCAAGGCCCTGCACAAGGTGCCTTCGACCATTTCCTATACCGTCTCCAAACTGGAAGAGGACCTGGGCGTGCAGCTGTTCGATCGGGTGGGCCCGCGCGCGCACCTGACCCCGGCCGGGGAGGCGTTGCTGGAGGAGGGCCGCCATCTGCTGCGGGCGGCGCGGGAGCTGGAGATGCGGGTGCGGCGGGTGGCCTCCGGCTGGGAGGCCGAGCTGACCGTGGCGGTCGACTCGATGTTCGTGCCGGCGTTGCTGGCCGAGGACGTGCGTGCCTTCAATGCGGTGGCCGAACAGACCCGGATGCGGCTGATCAGTGAATCGCTGTCAGGCACCTGGGAGGCACTGCTGGACCGGCGCGCGGACCTGCTGGTCGGCGCGGCGGGCGAGGGCCCCAGCGGCGGGGGCTATGTGGTCGAGCCGATGGGCGTGGTGCGTTTCGTGTTCGCGGTGGCGCCCTCGCATCCGCTGGCGGCCGCGTCCGAGCCGCTGGGCCGTGAGTCGTTGGCCGCCCACTGTGCGATCGCCGTGGCCGATTCGGCGCGGCGGCTGCTGCCGCGCACGGTCGGGCTGCTGATGGGGCAGGAGACCGTGACCGTGCCGGACATGGTCAGCAAGTTCCGCCTGCAATGTGCCGGGCTCGGTTTCGGTTTCCTGCCCGAGCCGTACGTACAGCGGGCGGTGGCGCAGGGCCGGCTGGTGATCAGGCAGGTTGAAGAGCCCAAGCCGGACGAGACGTTCTGGCTGGCCTGGCGGACTGGCGAGGACGGGGCCGCGCTGAAATGGTGGCGCGAGCGCATGCAGCGCCCGGAGGTGCTGGATGGCTGGTGGCCCACCATGGAAGGCTGGCTGGGCTGATCGCAGGCCGGGCAGGGGCCTGCGGCGATGCCGCTGCCCGCCCGTTCAAGCTGAATGTTGGCTTGGCTGTCATCGGATGGTCATCTGGATGCGATAGAGCGGCGCTGACGTGATCGGTACCCTGCGCGACTCGTCTGGTTTTTCCGATTCTGCCCATGAAGCGCTTGCTGCTGTTGCTGCTGGCCGGGGCTGGCCTGTGGCTGGCTGCCTGCTCCTCCTTGACCTCCACCGCCGCCTCGACCTCGTTGAGTGATCGGCTGATCGCGCCCGGCGGCGTATCCACGCTGCTGGACATGCCGCGCATCGCCGAAGCGGTTGAGAGTGTGCCCAACCGGCACGGTCTCGTGACCGGCCGCGCCGGCGTGCCGATCTTCTGGCGTGCGTTCGACCCGGGTCAGTACGGGCTGCATTACCAGTACCTGCCCCAGCACCATGACAACGGCGAGCCGCTGCGTACCGGCATGGCGCTGGACCTGCCGCACCCGTTCCAGCCGAAGGCACCGCGCGGCACGGTGGTGCTGCTGCACGGCTGGATGATGAACGGTGATGCGATGCTGCCGTGGTCGCTGCAGTTGGCGCAGTCAGGCTATCGCGTGGTCACCATCGACCTGCGCAATCATGGGCATTCCGGCGCCGGCCCGTCCGGTTACGGGACGTTCGAATCGGATGATGTGGTCGATGTCATCGCTGCGCTGAAGGCACGCGGGGAGGTGGTCGGGCCGCTGTATCTGTTCGGCGTTTCCTACGGCGCCGCCACCGCGCTGTTCACCGCCGACAAGCTCGGCGACCAGGTCACCGGCGTGGTGGCGATGGAATCCTTCGCCAATGCCGGCGATGCGATCCGCAGCATGATCCCGCACCTGATGTCGCTGCAGCCGACCGCGTGGAAGGCGCAGGCCATGGCCGCCTATGGGCGCTGGCGCTACGGTGGGCAGGATATCGACCAGGTGATCGCCGCGGCCAGCCAGCGCCTGGATCTGGACCTGGACCGCGTCGATGTCACCCGCGCGCTGGCCGACAGCCGTACCTGCGTGCTGCTGCTGCACGGCCAGGACGATCAGCATGTGCCGGTCGGGCAGGGCCGTCGCCTGGCCGCCGCCAGCCCGCGCGTGCACTACATCGAGATGCGGGGCGAAGACCACATCACCCTGCCGCTGCGCGTGGATCTGCTGGGCGGTGTGGTGGATGACTGGCTGGCGCACGACGCCCATGCCGGTGGTGGCTGCCCGGCGCCGGAACTGCCGGGCGAAGCGGATCTGATGGCGATGCAGGCAGCCCAGGCCCACGCACCGCAGGGATGACCTCCTGGTAGTGCCGGCCGCTGGCCGGCTCCACGCGATCGTCCAGCATTCATGAGAGCCGGCCAGTGGCCGGCACTACCGGGTGACAGCCGGCACCCACGCAAAAAAAAACAGCAACCGATGGCTGCTGTTTTCGTCGATGCAATGGTGCGCCCGGAGAGATTCGAACTCCCGACCGCCTGGTTCGTAGCCAGGTACTCTATCCAACTGAGCTACGGGCGCATTTACATCGAATTTTTACTGCTGATACCGACGGCGAAATCGATACCCTGTTGATGGTGCGCCCGGAGAGATTCGAACTCCCGACCGCCTGGTTCGTAGCCAGGTACTCTATCCAACTGAGCTACGGGCGCGTCAACAGGAGCGGAATTATGCGGATCGGCGTCGCATTCGTCAACGGTTTTTGTGAAGGTCTTCATTCAAATGAACGAAGAAGCTGCTCCACCACGGCTTCCGGCGTCTTCATCCAGGCGAAGTGATCGGCACGCGCACCCAGCATCTGCGCACTGACCACGCTGAGCTGCGCACGCATGCCCGGCATCTTGGCCAGCAGGCCCTGCATTGAGCCCGTCGGTGCCAACCAGTCGTGGTCCATCACCACGGCGGCCGCCTGGCCGCGCAGATCGCGCATCGCGGCCTCCAGATCGGTCGCCATGCCAGCGGCCGCGTAGTGATTGTTGAGGCCCACGCGCGACCAGTCGCGGATCAACCCGCGCGCCTCGGTGCCACCAAAGCCGAGCTTCTTGCCGTGCAGGACCCCTTGGCGCTGGGCCAGCCAGGGCAGGAAGCGATACACCAGCGGCAGGGTCCAGCCACGCGGGGCCGGGAAGGTGCGCCAGTACGGCGTGCCGCTGGCGACCAGCCACACGCGGGCGAAGCGCTGCGCATGCAGACCGGCGAAGCAGCAGGCCAGCTGACCGCCGAGACTGTGGCCGCCGATGATCAAGGGTGTTGCAGCGTCTCCGGCCACGTTTGCCAGGCTCGCCGGCAGGTCCTGCTCGAGGAGGTCGCGATAGCCCCAGTCCTGCGTGCGCGACGGGCGCAGGCTGCTGCTGCCGTTGCCGCGCCACTCGTGCAGGTACACCGCAATGCCACGCGCAGCGAGCGCCTCGGCGAACGGCAGGTAATGGCGCGCGGCCACGCCCAGCGCCGGCAGCCACAGCAGGCGTGCGCGTGGCTGCGTCGGCACGCGCGCCAGCAGTTCGAAGCGATGCCCGTCTTCGGCCTGCACAGGCAGGGGCGAGGCGTCGATCATGCCGGGCGTGCCGCACCGAAGTGGTCGATCACCAGCACCTCGCTGCGGCCCGGGTAATAACCGCTCTGCAGACCACGCGCGACGTAATCGATGGCCGCTTCGCAGGCATTGGGCAATGACAGCCCCTGGCACAGCTGCGCGGCGATGGCCGAGGCCAGCGTACAGCCGGTGCCGTGCGCATCCACCGGCAGGCGGGTATGGATGAATTCTTCGCGGGTCACACCGTCGAAGTAGCGATCGATCACGCGACTGCCTTCGTCCAGATGCCCGCCCTTGAGCAGCACCGCGCCGGCGCCAAGCTCCAACAGCGCGTCGGCGGCATCTTCGGCCTCCTCGGCGGTGACGATGCGGCGGCCGAGCAGCAGCTCCGCTTCGGGGGTGTTGGGCGTCAGCAGCGTCGCCAGTGGGATCAGGCGCGTGCGCATCGCCACCAGTGCGCTGTCTTCGAGCAGCTTGGCGCCGCTGGTCGCGACCATCACCGGATCCAGCACCACGTGCGGTGGGCGGTGCTTTTCCAGTGCATCTGCCACCAGTGCGATCACCTCGGCGTTGGCCAGCATGCCCAGTTTCACCGCATGGATATCGAAATCGGCGAAGCAGGCATCGATCTGCGCCTGCAGGAAGTCCAGCGGCGGCACGTGTACGGCGGTAACGCCGCGCGTGTTCTGTGCGGTCAGTGCGGCGATCGCCGACAGACCATGCACGCGATGGGCGGCGAAGGCCTTCAGGTCGGCCTGGATGCCAGCACCACCGCCGGAATCGGAGCCGGCGATGGTCAGGGCGGAAACGGGGCTGGAGGGCGTCATGCCCCAATTGTGCAATGTTTGTCGCGGCAGTGCTGCCGCGCCCTCAGCGCGCCCGCAGCAGTGCCCACTGCCGGTACAGCACGTAGCCCACCCCGGTGCCGCCGGTGAGCAGTGCCGGGGCGAGCAGGGCGTCGTAGCCGAAGCGCAGGAACAGCATGGCGCCCATCACGCCGCCGGCCAGGAAGCCGCTGACGATCAACCCGCTCAGGGTCAGTCGACGGATCGGCAGCGGCAGGCCGCGCATCAGGTGGCCCAGCCCGATCCCGAGATCGGTGAACATGCCGCTGAGATGGGTGGTGCGCACCACCGCGCCACTGAAGGTGGTGGCCATCGCGTTCTGCAGGCCGCACGCCATCGCCGCGGCCAGTGCCCCCCAGATCTGCTGCTGTTTGAACAGCGGGATCGCGATCAGCAGCAACAGCGATTCCAGTGCCAGCACTGCGCCATAGCGGCGGCCCAGTTGCAGGCCGCTGTCCTGGATGATCACTCCGCTGAGCGTGGCGCCCACGCAGAACGCGATCAACAGCCCCCACAGGTGCCCGACCACGCGCCAGTCGCGTTGGGCCAGCGCCATGCCGAGCTGGCTGGTGGTGCCGGTCATGTGGCTGACGGCCTGGTGTTCGAACCCCAGGAAGCCGACCACGTTGACCATCCCGGCCACGCAGGACAGGGCGATCGCCCCGATCCAGACCCAGGTGGGCAGCCGGATGCTCATCCGGCGTGCGCGGTGGTGGTCACGGCACGATCAACGGCCCGCGGGCGGGCCGTTGAACTGCACATCCGAGAAGCTGCCGCTGGCCGGATCGAACAGCGCGCCCCAGAACTGCGCGCCGCCATCGCAGACCCGGATTGCATCGCGCGCTGGATCGATGTCGGCATCGTCAGGCAGATGGAAGGCGTTGAGATAGATCAGCTGCCGGCCGTCCATCTCGATGCCGACATATTGGCGGTCGAAATCGGCAGCCTTGGGCACCTGCGTCTCCAGCGACGGCAACCGGGCTTCCAGCTGCTCCACCTGTTGGCGGCTGGGCGCCCAGTAGCCGGTGACGCGCCCCGGCTCGCGGCCGGGGCTGGAACGCGAGCAGGTATCCAATACCTGGGCGGCGACGACGGGGCGGGTCACCACCCAGGACTGGCCGGTCTTGATCGCGGTCGGGACGCTGGCGCCCGGCCGCGTATTGGCAGGCGTGCAGGCGGCCGCCAGCGCAGCAAGCGCCAGCGGCAGGACGGCACGGGACAGGGAACGGCTCACAACACCTCCGAGGCGTAATCGGCCAGGCGCGAACGCTCGCCACGGCGCAGCGTCACGTGCGCGCTGTGCGGCCAGTTCTTGAAACGGTCCACCGCGTAGGTCAGGCCCGAGGTGGTCTCGGTCAGGTACGGGGTATCGATCTGTTCGACGTTGCCCAGGCAGACGATCTTGGTGCCCGGGCCGGCACGGGTGATCAGGGTCTTCATCTGCTTGGGGGTGAGATTCTGCGCTTCATCCAGGATCAGATAGCGTGACAGGAACGTGCGCCCGCGCATGAAGTTCAGCGAGCGGATCTTGATCCGGCTGGCGATCAGGTCGTTGGTCGCCGCTCGGCCCCATGCGCCGCCTTCCTGGGTATGCGTGAGCACTTCCAGGTTGTCGGTCAGCGCGCCCATCCATGGGGTCATCTTCTCTTCCTCGGTACCGGGCAGGAAGCCGATGTCCTCGCCGACGCTGACCGTGGCGCGGGTCATGATGATCTCGCGGTAGCGCTGCTGGTCCATGGTCTGGGCCAGGCCAGCGGCCAGCGCGAGCAGCGTCTTGCCGGTGCCGGCCGTCCCGAGCAGGGTGACGAAATCGATCTCCGGGTCCATCAACGCATTGAGCGCGAAGTTCTGCTCGCGGTTGCGCGCGCTGATGCCCCACACCGCATGGCTGCCGTGGCGGAAATCGTTGACCAGCGACAACGTGATCTTGTCGCCGTCCACCTTGGCCACGCGCAGTTCGACTTCATCGTCGCCCGGCAGGTAGGCGTACTGGTTGGGGTGCCAGCTCTCGTCTTCGCTGGCGATGATTTCGTAACTGGTGCGGCCCTTGTCGCTCCAGCTGCGCAGGTTGTCGGTGTGCTTCTTCCAGAAGTCTTCCGGCAGTTCGGTGGCGCCGGTGTAGAGCAGGCTGAAATCGTCCAGCGCGCGGTCGTTCTCGTAATCCTCCGAGACGATGCCGGCAATCGCCGCCTTGATCCGCAGGTTGATGTCCTTGGAGACGAACACCACCGGAATCTCGGGCACCTGCTCCTTCAGGGCCAGGATCGCGCCGAGGATGGCGTTGTCCGGAATCACCGCGCCGAAGCTCTTGCCCGCATCGAAATGACTGGTCTGGAATCGCAGCAGGCCCACGCTCTGCTTGCCGCGCAGCTGCAGCCCGTTCGGCCGTTGCAGCGGGATGCCGTCGGCCAGGTTGTCCAGGCCCGAGGCCTGCACCAGCTCATTGAGGAAGCGGCTGACCTGGCGCGCGTTGCGGCTGGCCTCGGTGGTGCCCTTCTTGCCGTTGTCCAGCTCTTCGATCACCTGCATCGGCAGGTAGACATCATGCTCCTCGAACTTGAACAGCGCGGTCGGATCGTGCATGAGCACGTTGGTATCCAGTACGTAGATGCGCTTGCCTCGGGTCATCGTCAATTCCTGGTGGCAGAACAGGGACAAGCCATCACGACCTGCGGGGCAGGGTGATGACCATTGGGGGTGCCGGATTGATCACTGGGTTTTCGCGGCCTTCAGGGCTTCAAGGACGGTGTCTGCGTGGCCGGCCACTTTGACCTTGCGCCACACCTGCACGATACGACTGTCCGGCGAAATGAGGAAGGTGCTGCGCTCGATGCCACGCACCTGCTTGCCGTACATGTTCTTCAGCTTGATCACGTCGAACGCGGTGCACAGCGCTTCATCGCCATCGCTGATCAGCGGGAAGGCGAAGCCCTGCTTGGCGCAGAAATTGTCGTGGGATTTGACCGAATCGCGGGAGACGCCGAAGACGCGGGCGCCGGCCTTCGTGAACTGCGGGAGCAGTGCGTTGAAATCGATGCCCTCGGTGGTGCAGCCCGGGGTGCTGTCCTTGGGGTAGAAGTACAGCACCAGCCACTGGCCGGCCAGATCGCCGAGGGTGGTGGTCTCGCCGCCGGACAACGCCAGCGGCAGTGCGAGGGTGGTGCTGTCCAGGGTGTCGCCGTCGTTCATGGGTTCCTTTCCGGATCCTGGGGTAGATCTACTACAACTGCATGAAACCCCGCGCGCCCGTGACGAACGCGCGAAGCATCAGAACTTCATCGGGTCCATGATCGCATCGAGGTTGAGGTGATCGCAGAACTCGAGGAAATCATCACGCAGCGCGGCAATGTGCATGTTGGCCGGCACCCCGATCGTGACCTGCGCGGAGAACATTTCCGCACCGGTCTGCATCGCGCGGTAACGCGTGCTCTGCAGGTTTTCGATGGTGATGCCCTGGCGGTCGAAGAAATCGGCCAGCTGGAACAGGATCCCCGGCTTGTCGGCGGCGATCACTTCCACGATGTAGGGCAGCAGGTTGGACTGCGCCTGCTTGGCACCGGTGCGGTACCAGACCAGCTTCAGGCCTTCCTCGCGCTCCAGCCGGGTCAGCATCGCCTCCAGCTTGGCCACCGAGTCCCACGAGCCGGTGGCCAGGGCGGTGACGGACACGTCGCGCCCGACCGTGGCCAGGCGGGCATCGACCAGATTGCAGCCACTGTCGGCGATACGCCGGGTCACAGGCAGCAGGGGGGACTCCGGATGCGTCGTATAGGCGTTGATCAGGAGGTGGTTTTCGGTCGGCGCAGGCCGCGGCGTGGTGTCGGTCAAGAGGGTTCCGGGTGATGCAAGGTGAGTCTGAACGGCCGGCGACGGCACGTTCGCCGGAGTCCAGCATACTTGCCCGCGCTTTCGACCCGCAAGTAACATGCAACGTACATCTGGCCGGCGTTTACGCAGGCCCGGTGCCCCCTTTCTTCCGAGCACGATGTCCTTGTCCCTTTCCGGTCTCATCACCGCGCTGGCGACGCCCTTCCAGGCGAACGGCGCATTGGATCCCGACGGTTGGCAGCGCCTGCTGCACCTGCAACTGGAGGGTGGTGTTCACGGGGTGGTGGTGGCCGGTTCGACCGGTGAAGCCGCTGCCCTGTCCGACGACGAATACGACCAGCTGCTGCGCAGTGCGGTCAAAACCGTCGCCGGACGCATCCCGGTACTGGCCGGGACCGGCCTGTCGGGGACGGCCAAAACGATCGAGCAGACCCGTCGTGCGGCTGCCAGCGGCGCGACCCATGCGCTGGTGGTGACCCCGCCGTACGTGCGCCCGACCCAGGCCGGCCTGATCGCGCATTACCGCGCGGTGGCCGACCAGGGCGGCCTGCCGGTCATCCTGTACAACGTGCCCGGCCGTACCGGCTGCGACATGCTGCCCGAGACCGTGGCCGAACTGGCGCGGCACCCGAACATCGTGGGCATCAAGGAGGCGGTCGGCGATGTGGGCCGCGTCAATGCCCTGCTGGCGCTGCGCTCGCCGGACTTCGCCATCCTCAGCGGTGACGACGGTACGGCCGCGCGTTCGATCCTGTCCGGCGTGGACGGCCTCATCTCGGTGGGCTCCAACGCCCTGCCGGGCGCGTACCGCCGGATGTGCGACCTGGCGGCAGCCGGGGAACGCGAGGCGACCGAGTCGTGGGATGCCCGTCTCGAGCCGTTCCATGAATTCTGCGGCGTGGAGTCCAACCCGATCCCGGTGAAGGACCTGCTGCGCCGGATCGGCATTGGTGATGGCCTGCGCCTGCCGCTGCTGCCCTTGTCCGCGGCCCATCACGCCGCTGCCGAACACCTGGCCACCGATATCGGTGCGCTGGAAGCACTATCCAACCACTGATGTCAGTGGTCACCCAGGAGATTCCCATGCGTCAATCCGTTTCCGCCTTCCGCGTGCTGTCCTTCGCGATCCTGGCTACCGCCACCCTCGTCGGCACCACCGGTTGCTTCAAGCGCGGCGCCAAGGGCGACTACGCCCTGGCCCCGGAAGTTCGCCCGCTGGAAGTGCCGCCGGATCTGAACGTCCCGGCCGGCCAGGCTGCCGCTACCGCTGCCACCAGCTCCTCGCTGGCCTCGCAGGCGGCGCGCCCGGCCCCGGCCGCGAACCCGGCGGCCGCCAACAATGCCGGCTTCACCGTGCCGGGCACCAAGGAAGAGGTGTTCGCCAAGGTCGGTACCGCCCTGGAGACCGTTGAAGGCGTGAAGATCGCCAGCAAGGCCCAGCTGCTGGGTTCCTACGATGTGGCCTTCGAAGGCAGCGACTTCCTGGTCCGCGTGGTCGCCGTCGATGCCGGTGCTTATGTGTCGGCCGTCGACCCGCGTGGCCTGCCGGCCACCGCGGCGGCCCCGACCAAGCTGCTGGGTGAGCTGAAGGCGAAGCTGGCCCCGTAAGGAGGCCTGCGGTAGCTCCTGTTGCTGGCCGGGCAGGTGTGCATTGCGTGCCTGCCCGGCTCTGACGCTGACGGCGTTGGGGCGAAGGGCAGCTGGCCAGCGGCCGGCACTACCGGGGATCCGGTTGGGGAAACAAAAAGGGCGCCCTAGGCGCCCTTTTTCGTTTGCGACATGCCGCGGCTCAGCGTTCCAGAAGGGGCAGCTTGTCCGGCTTGCCGTCCCATTCGCCGGCATCGGCGGGCGGGTCCTTGCGCACGGTCAGCACCGGCCAGGCCTTGGCCAGCTCGGCGTTCAGGGCGACGAACGCTTCCTGCCCGGCGGGCACGTCGTCTTCGGGGAAGATCGCGTTGACCGGGCACTCCGGTTCGCACAGGGTGCAATCGATGCACTCATCCGGGTCGATCACCAGGAAGTTGGGACCTTCGTGGAAGCAATCCACGGGGCACACTTCCACGCAATCGGTGTGTTTGCACTTGATGCAGTTTTCGGTGACGACGAAAGGCATGGGGAAATCCGGCGTTAAGCCGACCAATTCTAGAACAGGTTGTGGCTGAATGCTGGCGTGGCGTGCTCAGACAGCGCGCCTCGATACCTGATCAAGTGCGGGCGGCCCTTGTGCAACAAGGCGTTGCGGGTGATGCGCGGCGCTTCCCTGTCAACGTGCGCCACCGCTGGCCAACCGCCCGGTGCATGCCCGACCCGCAGCCGGTCAGGCCACGTGGACCCGGCTCTCCGGCAGACCGGGGTGGTCCTGGCGCGCGCTGAACAGGCTGCCCGCATGCGGGCTTGCGGCCAGCGCCTCGGGCGTGTGGTCCAGCTGCGAACTGATCACGTACAAGGTGCGCAGGTCGGGGCCGCCGAAGGCAACGCAGGTGGGGTTCTTGACCGGCACCGGCTGCACCTGCAGCAGTGTGCCGTCGGCGCCATAGCAGCTCACCTGGCTGGCGCGCCATTGCGCGTTCCAGACCCGCCCATCGGCATCCACCGCCGACCCGTCGGGCTCGGCAGCGCGGTTGGCCAACGTGGTGAACACACGCACGTTGGCGGTGCTGGCGCGCTCTGGGTCGTAATCGCAGGCCATGATCTGCGGCGTCACCGAATCGCACCAGTACAGCGTGCGGCCATCCAGGCTGAAGCTGATCGCGTTGGGAATCACGATGCCCGGCAGCGGCAGTTCGCGCAGGCCGTGGCGGCTGGAGTACTGATAGAAGCGGCCATCGGCGGCGCGCGCCGGGTGTTCGTTCATCGTGCCGAACACGAAGTTGCCGTGACGGTCGGCGCGGCCATCGTTGCTGCGCGTGTATGCGTTGTGTGGGTCCACATCGGCCAGCCACTGCAGCGGCAGCGCATCGTCGGTGGCGGCAGCCAGGTCGGCGCGGTGCAGCGAACTGACCAATGCGACCAGCAGCGTGCCATCGTCGAACAACCCGATGCAGCCGGGGCGGTCCGGCAACACCCAGTGGCGCGTGCTGCCGCTGGCCGGCGTGTGCTGCCACAGCCGACGTTCGGCGATGTCGATCCAGAGCAGGCTCTGCCGCCGGTCGCACCAGAGCACGCCCTCGCCGTGGGTGCAGCGGCTGTCCACCGCCAGCGTGGCCGGCGCGCGTTCGAGGCTCATTGCGACGCACCGGTGGGCATCCGCACCATCGGCGTGGCGCCACAGCGGGACGGGGCGATCGGGCGAACGAACATGGGCATGGGCAGGCGCTCCTCGACAATGCCGCGCCACGCCCGGGAGTGGGCAGGGCGGCCAGGCGGGCATGGTCGCAGTGGAGGGCGTCGGTGATCAACCGGTGGTCGAGCGCGGCGATGCGCGCACGCCGCCGCGGGCCGCCGCCAGGTCCGGGCCCACCCGCCGCCGCCCAGCCGGCGCGAAAGGTATGAGAACCTGCGCCATCCGTCCCTGCTGCGGTCGTGCGCAGCGTCCCTTCAACCCAGGGTTTCCCATGACCAGTGCTTCGCTCAGCAGTACACGTGCCGGCAGCGGCGAGAACACCGGCTTCATCATCCTGATCAGCTGCGTGGCCACCATCGGTGGCTTCCTGTTCGGGTTCGACAGCGGCGTGATCAACGGCACCGTCGATGGCCTCAAGGACACCTTCCAGTCCAGCTCGGCCGGGATCGGCTTCGAGGTCGCCTCGATGCTGCTCGGCTGCGCGATCGGTGCGTTCTTCGCCGGCCGCCTGGGCGACCGGCTCGGCCGCCGCGGCGTGCTGATCATCGCGGCGGTGATGTTCCTGTTCTCGGCCCTGGGGGCCGGTGCGGCGCACAGCTCCACGGTGTTCATCATCGCCCGGGTGATCGGCGGGTTCGCGGTCGGCGCGGCCAGCGTGATGTCGCCGGCCTACATTGCCGAGGTGGCCTCGGCCCGGTACCGCGGCCGGTTGGCCACGGTGCAGCAGATCGCGATCATCAGCGGGTTGTTCTGTGCCTTCCTCAGCAACTATCTATTGGCCAAGGCGGCCGGCGCCTCCACCGAGTCCCTGTGGCTGGGCCAGGCGGCATGGCGCTGGATGTTCTGGATGCAGGCCATTCCCTCGCTGCTGTTCCTGTGCCTGCTGCTGGTGATCCCGGAAAGCCCGCGCTTCCTGGTGGTCAAAGGGCGCCGTGACCAGGCCCTGGCGGTGCTGACCCGTCTGTACGGGCCGGCCGAGGCCCAGGCCAAGATCACCGAGATCGAGGGTTCGCTGTCCCAGGACCAGCACCGCCCGACCTTCTCGGACCTGATCAGCAAGGCCACCGGCAAGCTGCGCCCGATCGTCTGGATCGGGATCGGCCTGGCGGTGTTCCAGCAACTGGTCGGCATCAACGTCGTCTTCTATTACGGCGCGGTGCTGTGGCAGGCGGTGGGCTTCTCGGAGAGCGACGCGCTGCTGATCAACGTGCTGTCCGGTGCGCTGAGCATCGGTGCCTGCCTGGTCACCGTGGTGCTGATCGACCGCATCGGACGCAAGCCGCTGCTGTGGGTCGGCTCGGTCGGCATGGCGATCTCGCTGGCGCTGGTCACCCTTGCCTTCGCCAGCGGCTCGCTGGATGCCGGCGGCAAGCTGCAGCTGTCCGACAGCATGGGCGTGCTGGCGCTGGTGGCGGCGAATGTCTACGTGATCTTCTTCAACATGTCCTGGGGCCCGGTGATGTGGGTGATGCTGGGCGAGATGTTCCCCAACCAGATCCGCGGCTCGGGGCTGGCGGTGGCCGGCGGGGCGCAGTGGACGGCCAACTTCGCCATCACCGTGTCCTTCCCGGTCCTGCTGGGCAGCATCGGCCTGGCCGGGGCCTACGGCATCTATACGGTGGCCGCGGTGCTGTCGGTGTTCTTCGTGCTGCGCTTCGTCAAGGAGACCAAGGGCAAGGAACTGGAGCAGATGGAGGGGTGAGCGCCGCTTCCGACATCCTCGTCGCGGGGCGCTTTGCCGGGTCGGGGGGTGCACTCCCCGAGCCGGGCCTGGCAGGACAGGCGCCGCACGCCCTGACCCTGAACGCAAAAAACCCCGCCGTGGCGGGGTTTTTGGCTTTCTGCACCGCGACTGGTGCTCCCTAGGGGACTCGAACCCCTGTTTTAGCCTTGAGAGGGCCACGTCCTAACCATTAGACGAAGGGAGCAGGCTTTGTCGCGAACTGCGCAGCGCGCTAGTATATGGACCTAGATGCCATTGGGCAATCCCGAAAACTCAACCGGAAGCGCCAACATCAATTCCTCTGCTACATCACCGTTCAGCCTGCGCGTGATCCCGCGCGATCAGCACAACATCTCCCGCAAGGACATCAGCCCCAACGCCCTGCGCGTTCTGTACCGGCTGCGTGATTCCGGGTTTGCCGGTTACCTGGTCGGCGGCGCCGTCCGCGATCTGCTGGTGAACGGCCACCCCAAGGATTTCGACGTCGCCACCGACGCGACGCCCGAGCAGGTCAAGCAGTTGTTCCGCAACTGCCGGCTGATCGGCCGCCGTTTCCGCCTGGCGCACGTGGTGTTCGGCCGCGAGATCATCGAGGTCGCCACCTTCCGCGCCAACATCGACGATGGCAGCGGCGACCGTGAGATGGAAAACGGCATGCTCGTGCGCGACAACGTGTACGGCAGCATCGAAGACGACGCGATCCGCCGCGACTTCACCTGCAACGCCCTGTACTACGCGATCGAGGATTTCTCGGTGCGCGATTACACCGGTGGCTTTGAAGACGTGCAGGCACGCCTGATGAAGCTGATCGGCGACCCCGAGCAGCGTTACCAGGAAGACCCGGTACGCATGCTGCGCGCGGTGCGCCTGGCGGCCAAGCTGGGCTTCCAGATCGAAGAGGCGACCGCCGAACCGCTGCCGCGCCTGGCCAACCTGCTGGCCGAGGCCGCCCCGGCGCGTCTGTTCGAGGAAGTGCTCAAGCTGTTCCTGTCCGGGCACGGTGTGGCCAGCTTCGAGGGCCTGGAGCGGTACGGCCTGCTCGATGTCATGTTCCCGGAAAGCGCCGCGGCCCTGCGCAGCAATCGCAGTGGTGCGTTGCGCCGCATGGTCATCGAAGGTCTGCACAACACCGATCTGCGTGTGGCCAATGACGAGCCGGTGTCGCCGTCGTTCCTGTTCGCGCTGCTGCTGTGGCCGGCGTTCTGCCGCGCCCTGGCCAGCCTGCAGAAGCAGGGCGTCGCACTGGAAGAGGCGCAGCGCCGTGCGGCGGACCGCGTCACCCTGCACCAGCTCACCACGATCGCCCTGCCGCGCCGTTTCTCGCTGCCGATGCAGGAGATCTGGTTGCTGCAGGGGCGCTTTAGCTCGCGCCAGCGCAAGCGGGTGATCCGCACGTTGACCCATCCGCGCTTCCGCGCCGCCTACGATTTCCTGGTCCTGCGCCAGGTCGCCTCCAGCGAGCATGAAGCCGACGTGGCGTTCTGGCGCGAGGCCCAGCTGCAGTCCGGTACCGAGCTGGATTCGGCGCTGGATGCCGCCCAGGCCGACGGTGAGGGCGAAGACGGTGCACCGCGCAAGCGTCGCCGCCGCCGTCGTCGTCCCGGTGGAGTGGCAGGCGAGTAAGCCGTGACCCTGGCCTGTATCGGATTGGGCGCCAATCTCGGGGACGCCGCGCAGACCCTGCGCGATGCGTTCCAGGCGCTGGCGGCCCTGCCGCAGACCACACTGCGGGCGCGCTCGCAGCTGTACAGCACGCCGGCGTGGGGCAACCTGGATCAGCCGGCGTTCGTCAACGCCGCCGCCGTGCTGGAGACCCGGTTGCCCGCACCGGATCTGCTGGCTGCGCTGCTGGAGATCGAGCGCCGCTTCGGCCGCGTACGGGATCCTGCCGTGCACTGGGGGCCGCGTGCACTGGATCTGGACGTGCTGCTGTACGGCGAACAGAGCATCGATCTGCCGCAGTTGCAGGTACCGCATCCCTATCTGCATGAGCGCGCGTTCGCGCTGCTGCCGCTGGCCGAGATCGCGCCCGACGCCATCATTCCCGGGCACGGCCGCGTGCGGGATGCTGTGATGCGGGTCGAGGCCTGCGGGATCGCTTCAATAGGAGGATAATGCGGGGCTTATCGCCACCGGTTATCAGCTCATGAGTACCCACGCAGACAGCAAGCCCTGGACCGTGCCCGCGTTGGCCGAGGCCAAGCGCAACGGACAGAAGCTGGTGATGTTGACCGCCTACGATGCCGGGTTCGCCCGCAGCTTCGACGCCAACGGCGTGGACCTGATCCTGATCGGCGACTCGCTGGGCATGGTGGTGCAGGGGCATGACTCGACCCTGCCGGTGACCACCGACGACATGGTCTATCACACCCGCGCCGTGGCCCGTGTACTGCAACGCGCGCTGCTGGTGGCGGATCTGCCGTTCGGCGCCGACGCTACCCCGGAGCGCGCGCTGGATGCCTCGCTGCGCCTGCTGCAGGCCGGTGCGGAGATGGTCAAGATCGAAGGTGCCGGCTTCAAGCTGGACATCATCCGTTACCTGGTCGAGCGCGAGATTCCGGTCTGTTCGCACCTGGGCCTGACCCCGCAGTCGGTGCTGCGCCTGGGCGGTTATCGCGTGCAGGGCCGTGGCGACGCCGCCCAGCAGCTGCGCGATGATGCCAAGGCCGCGGTCGCCGCCGGCGCCAGCCTGGTCGTGCTCGAATGCGTGCCCACGCCGGTGGCTGCCCAGGTCACCGCGGACATCAGCGTGCCCACCATCGGCATCGGCGCCGGCCCGCAGTGCGATGGCCAGGTGCTGGTGCTGCATGATTTCCTCGGTCTGGACAGCGGCCATCGTCGTCCCAAGTTCGTCAAGGATTTCCTTGCCGAAGGCGGGTCGGTTGCCGGTGCGGTCCGTGCCTACGCCGACGCCGTGCGCGACGGCTCCTTCCCCGACGCAGAACACGCCTACGCCTCATGATCGAAACCGTCACCGAACTGTCCCGTCTGCGCGCCGTCGTCAACGGCTGGAAGCGCGAGGGCCTGCGCGTCGCGCTGGTCCCGACCATGGGCAACCTGCACGCAGGGCATTATTCACTGGTCACGCTGGCCCGGCAGTACGCCGATCGCGTGGTCTCCAGCGTCTTCGTCAACCCGACCCAGTTCGGCCCGAACGAGGACTTCACCCGCTACCCGCGCACGCCCGAAGCCGACACCACCGGCCTGGAGCAGGCCGGGTGCGATGTGCTGTGGCTGCCCACGGTTGAGTCGATGTACCCGTTCGGTGTCGAACTGGCGGCCAGCGTCAATGTGCCCGGCATCAGCGGCCTGCTCGAAGGCGCGCACCGCCCGGGCCATTTCGATGGCGTCTGCACCGTGGTCTCGCGCCTGTTCAACCAGGTGCAGCCGGATGTGGCGGCCTTCGGCAAGAAGGACTACCAGCAGCTGGCGGTGATCCGCCAGATGGTGGAAGACCTGGCCTTCCCGATCCAGATCGTCGGGGGCGACATCGTGCGCGAAGACGACGGTCTGGCGATGAGCTCGCGCAACCAGTATCTCAACGCCGAGCAGCGCCCGGTCTCGACCACCATCCACCAGGTGCTGCTGGGCATGCGCGAAGGCTTCATTGCGGGCAAGAGCCGCAGCCTGATCGAGGCCGAAGCCGCCGCGGCGCTGCAGGCCGCCGGGTTCCAGGTCGACTACGCCGTGGTCCGCCTGCCGGACTTGTCCGAGCCGGCCGATGCCAACGACGGCACCCGCGTGGCCCTGATCGCCGCGCGGATCGGCAATACCCGGTTGATCGACAACCTGGAGTTCTGAGGGCTGCGCCCCGCCGGGTAGGGCCACCCCATGGGTGGCTGCTGGGCGATGCCGGACGTGCAGCCACCCATGGGGTGGCTCTACCGGGGCGGCGGGGCGGCCTGAAGATGCTGAACGGTGGGCAGCCCCCTCCCGCGACCGGCGCGCCCTGCCGCCGGGCCCCCGGGTGCTAGAATTTCCCTTTCCTTTACCGTTTCCCCGTTGCCATGCATCTGTCCCTGCTGAAGACCAAGATCCACCGCGCCACCGTCACTCACTCCGAGCTGAACTACGAAGGTTCCATCGCCATCGATGACAACCTGCTGGCTGCGACCGGCATCCGTGAGTTCGAGCAGGTACACATCTGGGATGTGACCAACGGTGCGCGTTTCTCGACCTATGCCATCCGTGCCGAAGCCGGCAGCGGCGTGGTGTCGCTCAACGGTGGCGCCGCGCGCCACGTGCAGGTGGGCGACATCATCATCATCGCGGCCTTCGCCAGCATGAGCGAAGAAGAAGCTGACAGCTTCAAGCCGAAGTTGGTATATGTGGACGGCAAGAACCAGATCTCCCACACCAACGACACGATCCCGACACAGGCCGCATGACACAGCACAACGGATTCGACCCGCTTCATTCCCATGCCCAGCGCCTGCGTGGCGCGAGCATCCCTTCGTTGATCGCCGCCGAACCGGGCCGCGCACAATCGCTGGGGCTGCGGGTCGGTCCGTTGTACGTCAATTTCGCGCGGCAGAAGTACGACCGCGCGGCGTTGGACGCACTGCTGCAGCTGGCCGCCGAGCGCGATGTCGCTGGCGGCTTCCAGCGCCTGTTCCGTGGTGAAACGGTCAATGTAACCGAAGGCCGTGCGGCGCTGCACACCGCACTGCGCGGCGATGCCAGCGGCGCTCCGGTGGCCGGTGAGGCCTTCGCCACCGCCGCGCAGGTGCGCCAGCAGATGGGCGAGCTGATCGCCGCGCTGGAAGCAACCACTATCACCGATATCGTCAGCGTCGGCATCGGCGGCTCGGACCTGGGGCCGCGGCTGGTCGCCGATGCGCTGCGTCCGGTCTCCGGGGCACGCTTCCGCGTGCATTTCGTGTCGAACGTGGACGGTGCCGCGATGCAGCGCACGCTCGCCACGCTGGACCCGGCGACCACGGCCGGCATCCTGATCTCCAAGACCTTCGGCACCCAGGAAACACTGCTCAACGGGCAGATCCTGCATGACTGGCTGGGCGGCAGCGAGCGCCTGTATGCGGTCAGCGCGAATCCGGAGCGTGCGGCCAAGGCCTTCTCGATCGCCGCCGGCCGCGTACTGCCGATGTGGGATTGGGTGGGCGGGCGCTATTCGCTGTGGTCGGCGGTCGGTTTCCCGATCGCACTGGCGATCGGTTTCACGCGCTTCGAGCAGCTGCTCGAGGGCGCGGCGCAGATGGACGAACACGCGCTGACCGCACCGCTCGCGCAGAACCTGCCGGTGCTGCATGCGCTGACCGACATCTGGAACCGCAACCTGCTCGGCCATGCCACGCACGCCGTGATGACCTACGACCAGCGCCTGGCGCTGCTGCCGGCCTACCTGCAGCAGCTGGTGATGGAAAGCCTGGGCAAGCGCGTGCAGCTCGATGGCAGCCCGGTCGCCAGCGACACCGTGCCGGTGTGGTGGGGCGGGGCGGGCACCGATGTGCAGCACAGCTTCTTCCAGGCGCTGCACCAGGGCACCAGCGTGATCCCGGCCGATTTCATCGGCTGCGTGCACAACGATGATCCCTATGTGGTCAACCACCAGGCGCTGATGGCCAACCTGCTGGCGCAGACCGAAGCGCTGGCCAACGGGCAGGGCAGCGATGATCCGCACCGCGAGTATCCCGGCGGCCGCCCGAGCACGCTGATCCTGCTCGACGCGCTGACCCCGCACTCGCTGGGTGCGCTCATCGCGATGTACGAACACGCCGTGTACGTGCAGTCGCTGATCTGGAACATCAACGCCTTCGACCAGTTCGGCGTGGAGTTGGGCAAGCAGCTGGCCAGCCAGTTGCTGCCGGCGTTGCAGGGTGAAGCGCATGCGATCACCGACCCGGTGACGCTGGAGTTGCTGGGCCGGCTGACCGCCTGACCACCGCGTAGATCCGACCGTTGGCCGGCTAAAAGGGCAGGTAGAGCCGACCGTTGGTCGGCTATCGCGCGCAGCGCGCGGTGTTGATCGATGTGGCGAAGAGCAGCCGACCAACGGTCGGCTCTACCGGTTGATGCGCCCGTGTTTGAGCAGCCGACCAACGGTCGGCTCTACCGATGCAGGTTCAGTGCGGGTAGGGCCGACTAAAAAGGCAGGTAGAGCCGACCGTTGGTCGGCTATCGCGCGCAGCGCGCGGGGTTGGTCGATGTGGCGAAGAGCAGCCGACCAACGGTCGGCTCTACCGGTTGTTGCGGCCGGTGTTTGCGCGGCCAGCCCGCGCCCGGCCTCACCGGCTCGGATCGCGCTCGGGGCTCGGCCGCTTGGCCAACTTGCGCTGCAGCGAGCGCCGGTGCATGCCGAGCAGGCGCGCAGCAGCGGACACGTTGCCGCCGGTTTCATGCATCGCCTGCTGGATGTGTTCCCACTGCAGCCGGCTGATCGGGGTCATCGCATCCGGCGGTTCCATGTCGCCATCGTCGGCCGGGCCATCGTCTTCCTCGCCGAGCGCGCGCAGGATCATCGGCACCGTGGCCGGCTTGGGCAGGTAGTCGTCGGCGCCGAGCTTGATCGCTTCCACCGCCGTGGCGATGCTGGCGTAGCCGGTCACCAGCAGGATCCGCATGTCTTCGCGCAGGGCGCGCAACGGCTGGATCAGGGCCAGGCCGGATTCGGAGCCGAGCTTGAGGTCGATCAGCGCGTAGGCCGGCGGCTGCTGCCGGGCCAGCAGCAGGGCCGAGGCGGTGTCGCTGGCGGTGACGGTTTCCAACCCCTTGCGGGCCAGGCTGCGCTGCAGCGTGCGCAGGTACAGTTCGTCGTCATCGACCAGCAGGCCGTGACTGGCCAGCCCGGGGGCCGGAGTGAAGGTGGTCATGCGGAAGTCTCCCGTGGGGACAAGGGCAGGCGGAAGCCGACGCGCGTGCCGGCACCGTTGGCCGGGCGCATCCACAGCTCGCCGTCCAGGCGTTCGATGGTGGCGTGGGACAGGGCCAGGCCCACGCCCATGCCATCGGTCTTGCCGCTGTTGAACAAGGTGCCGGGCAGCACGGCCTGGCGGGCATCGAAGCCGTGGCCGTAGTCGCGCACTTCGCCGATCAGGTCATCGCCCTCGATGCGCAGCGACAGATCCACCTGCGGCCGGTCGGCCTTCTCACCCGCGTCGGCGGCATTGTTGAGCAGCACCATCAGCAGGTGCCCGATGCCCGGGTCCAGCGGCAGGGTGAGCGGGGCATCCTCATTGCGCTTCAGCGCGATGGTCGGACGCACCAGCCGCCACTGTTCCAGCACCTGCGGCAACGTCACCGCATCGCGGCCGGGTGCATCGCCGGCGGCCGGGCGGGCGAGGGCGAGCACCCGCTCCCGACACTGCACCAGCAGCTCGCGCAGGGTTTCCACGTCATCGCGGACCTCGCTGCTTTCGGTCTGGTCGGCGATATCGTCGGCGAGCAGGGTCATGGTCGCCAGCGGGGTATTGAGCTCATGCGCCACCGAGGCGGCATGGGTGGCCAGCGCGACGATGCCCTCATTGCGCACGAAGCGTTCGCGCAGCATGGCCAGCTCGCGTTCGCGCTGGCGCAGGGCGATCGCCAGTCGGGTCGCGAACACCAGCACCACCGTGGCCGACAGCAGGAAGTTGCAGACCACGCCCCACTGCTGCATCTGCGCACCGGTGAAATAGCCGCTCGGCAGCGGCAGGCCGAACACGCCGCTTGCTGCATAGCCGATCAGGCAGGCCGCGGCCACGGCGAGGGTCCAGCGCAGGGGCAGGGCGAGCGCGGCCAGTGCGATCAGGATCAGGAACAGAGAGCCGAAAGGATTGGCGACGCCGCCGCTCCAGCCCACCATCCAGGTGAGCACGGTGACATCCACCAGGATGTGGCAGAACGCGGTCAGCGGTGCGGTGTCGGCATCGTGAACGCGCAGTTGCGCATACAGGTTGAACAGGGTCAGCGCGGCGACGCCGGCCCAGAGCGGCAGCTGCGGCAGCTCCAGGCCCAGTACCCAGGTGGCGACCAGGATCGTGGCGGCCTGGCCAGCCACGGCCAGCCAGCGCAGGCTGCACAGGGTGCGGAGGAAGGGGGCGTCGGTACCGGTCATGTGCGCACATCGTATGCGCTCCGGCCTGGACCTGCCTGCGACAATAGGCCGCATCCGGGGTAGGCGGCGCGCGCGGGGCGCTGAACATGAGTGCCAACCAACGCTGGGCACCTACCCGTGCGCTGGGCGCGCTAAAATAGGCGGATGCATGACGCCGTGACCCGACCGACCCAACCCGCCGACTCCGCCGTGTGGGCCCGCCGCCAGACCCAGCCCGTCCATATCGGCGGCGTGGTCGTGGGCGGGGGCCATCCCGTGGTGGTGCAGTCGATGACCAACACCGACACCGCCGATGTCGCCTCCAGCGTGAAGCAGGTCGCCGAACTGTGGCGCGCGGGCTCGGAGATGGTGCGGTTGACCGTCAACAATCCCGAGTCTGCTGCGGCCATCCCGCGGATCGTGGAGAAGCTGCAGATGATGGGGATCGATGTCCCCCTGATCGGCGACTTCCATTACAACGGCCACCAGCTGCTGACCCAGGAGCCGGCCTGCGCCGAAGCGCTGGCCAAGTACCGGATCAATCCGGGCAACGTCGGCTTCGGCAAGAAGAAAGACACGCAGTTCGCGCAGCTGATCGAGTTTGCGATCCGCTACAACAAGCCCGTCCGCATCGGCGCCAACTGGGGCTCGCTGGACCAGTCCCTGGCCGCGCGCCTGATGGACGAGAACAGCCAGCGCGCGCAGCCGTGGGATGCCGGGCGCGTGCTGCGTGAAGCGCTGATCCGCTCGGCGCTGGATTCGGCGGAGACCGCCGTGGAACTGGGCCTGCCGCGCGATCGCATCGTGCTGTCGGCCAAGGTCAGCGGCGTGCAGGAGCTGATCGCGGTGTACCGCGACCTGGCCCAGCGCTCGGATTTCGCGCTGCACCTGGGCCTGACCGAGGCCGGTATCGGCAGCAAGGGCATCGTCGCCTCGTCGGCGGCGCTGGCGGTGCTGCTGCAGGAAGGCATCGGCGACACCATCCGTATCTCGCTGACCCCCGAACCGGGCCAGTCGCGCACGGCCGAAGTGATCGTTGCCCAAGAGCTGCTGCAGACCACCGGGCAGCGTGCCTTCACCCCGCTGGTCACGGCCTGCCCCGGCTGCGGCCGGACCACCTCGGAGTTCTTCCAGGAGCTGGCCAAGGTCGTGCAGAACCACGTGCGCGAGAAGATGCCGCTGTGGAAGGTGAGCCACCCGGGTGCGGAGAACATGACCCTGGCGGTCATGGGCTGCATCGTCAACGGCCCGGGCGAATCGCGCCACGCCAATATCGGCATCTCGCTGCCGGGCACGGGTGAAACGCCGGCCGCGCCGGTGTTCGTGGATGGCGAAAAGACGGTCACCCTGCGTGGCGAGAACATCGCCCAGGACTTCGTCACGCTGATCGATGAGTACGTTGAACGCACCTATGTCCGAAGCGCCGGGTAAGCCGACGGTGCTGGCCACGCCGGAGCCGGCCGCCGGCGTCCGCCACTGGATGGGCCGCAACGCCTGGCGCTTCGTGCTGCTGTTCGTGGGCGTGTTGCTGCCGTTGGCGGGCTTCGTCGCCCTGGCCGATGAAGTGCACGAGCTGGAGGCGATCTACTTCGACGACCTGCTGTTGTGGAAGCTGCACGCCCTGCATTCGCCGGGCCTGGACCGGTTCTTCGTGCTGCTGTCCAAGCTGGGCTACGAGTGGTTCCTGATTCCGGCCGACGTGCTGATCGTGGGCCTGCTTGCCTGGCGCAAACGCTGGCGCGAGGCCAGTTTCGTCGCGATCTGCTTTGCCGGCTCGGCCCTGTTGAACCTGGGCAGCAAGCGCTTCTTCCAGCGCGACCGGCCCAGCCTGTGGGAGTCCATCGCCCCGGAGAGCACCTTCAGCTTCCCCAGCGGCCATGCCATGGGCTCGATGACCCTGGCCGTCACGCTGGTGCTGCTGGCCTGGAACACCCGCTGGCGCTGGCCGGTGGCCCTTGCCGCGCTTGCTTTCGCGGTCCTGGTGAGCGTCTCGCGCATGTACCTGGGGGTGCATTACCCCTCCGATATCCTGGCCGGCTGGTGTGCCGCCCTGGTCTGGGTGGTAGGGTGCTTCCTGGTCATGTTCCGCCGCCGCCATCCGTGGCGGCATCGCCACTGAAACAAATACGGCGGTAAACTGGCCGAAAGCGGCATGAAAGCGGGCTGCACCCATAGGCTGCTCCATTGGATCAGGCAAGGGTGAGAGGCACAGGGGGAGGGCAGGACAGCATGTCTGTGATGCGCGGACCAGAACGCGATGATGGGGAACCCGGTTCCTTGTGATCGCCACATCCCGCGGCTAGGCTTGCCCCCGTTCACAGTGTTTGACGAGGTTGGCGGATGACGATTCGAGTGTATCTGGTGGACGATCATGCCCTGGTGCGTACGGGCATGAAGATGATCCTCTCCAATGAAACCGACATCGAGGTGGTCGGTGAGGCGGAGAGTGGCGAAGATGCGCTGCCGGATATCCGCCGCCTGCGGCCCGACGTCGTGCTGTGCGATCTGCACCTGCCGGGCGTGAGCGGCATGGAAGTCACCGAGCGCGTGGTCCGTGGCGATCACGGCACCCGCGTGGTGATCGTCTCCGTCCTTGAAGATGGTCCGATGCCCAAGCGCCTGCTCGAAGCCGGTGCCTCCGGCTACATCGGCAAGGCCTGCGATGCACAGGAACTGCTGCGCGCGGTGCGTGATGCCGCACTCGGCCGCCGTTACCTGGGCAACAGCATCGCGCAGAACCTGGCGCTGTCGAACGTGGAAGGCAACCATTCACCGTTCGACACCCTGTCCCCACGCGAACTGGAAGTGGCGCTGCTGCTCACCCAGGGCCTGCGCCAGGAAGACATCGCCAAGCGCCTGAGCCTGAGCGCGAAGACCGTCAATACGCACAAGGCCCGCCTGTTCGAGAAGATGGGCATCAACGACAACATCGCGCTGGCGCGCATGGCCAGCCAGTACGGCCTGGTGGATCCGGCACGCCCGATGTAACCCGCCTTCTGGCGGCGGATGGAAAAACGCCCGGGCATGCCCGGGCGTTTTCGTTCAGTGCGCGCGGACCCGCGCGACGATCTTCGCGGCCTGGGCCGCACTCTCGCGCACCTTGTCCCACTCACCGCGCTCGATCCACCCGCCCGGCACCATCCACGAACCGCCGATGCAGACCACGTTCTTCTGCTCCAGGTACTCGGCTGCCGTGTCTTCGGTGATGCCACCGGTCGGGCACAGCTTCAGATCCGGGATCGGACCGGCCAGACCCTTGATCATCGCCAGCCCACCCACGGCCGAGGCCGGGAACAACTTGCACACCCGGAAGCCGCGCGCATACAGCGCCAGCATTTCGGTCGGCGAGGCCGCACCCGGCACCACCGGCAGCGGTGCCTGCGCCAGCGCATCGGCCATGTGCGCCGGCGTACCCGGCGTGACCAGGAAATCCGCACCCGCATCGATCGACTGCTGCATCTGCTCCACGGTCAACACCGTGCCCGCACCCACCACCACATCCGGCAGCTCGCGCTTGAGCATGGCGAGCGCGTCCATCGCCACCGGCGTACGCAGCGTCAGCTCGATCGCCGGCAGCCCGCCCTCCAACAACGCCGCGCTGACCGCACGGGCCTGATCCAGCGTATGCACCGTCACCACCGGCAGAATGCCGGCGGCCTTCAACAGGGTTTCAGCGCGTTTCTGATGCTCGACGATGCTCATGCGTTTTCAATCCTTATTCCAAAAAGTACGACGCCAACAACGCGCCGATAAGTGTCGGGAGGCAGCGGATGGCCCCAACCAGGACCGTTACAGCGCCATGGATGGCGCTGACGAGCCCCCATGGATGGGTTCACGGCGCGTCCTGGTTGGGGCCATCCCGCTGCCTCAACCAGAACATCCGGCCGCCGCGTTTGCGTCAGCTCACGCGTCCTTACCCTCATGCGGCGCATCCGCCGCCGCGGCATCATGCCCAAGCTCGTACTCCGCATCGTAATTCCAGATGCTGCCGTCATCGGCCGCCGGCCCGCACGAAATCGACATCGCGCCCTGATCGGCTGGACCCACCAGGCGGCGGCTCATCGCGAACAGATTGCGGCCCAGATCATGCGCCGCCGGCGCGGTATTCGGCGCCGGCTCACGTGCCGCGAACTCGGCCGCATCCACCAACAGCTCCAGCGTGCCGGCCTCACCATCCAGACGGATGATGTCGCCCTCGCGCACACGTGCCAGCGGACCGCCACGCGAGGCTTCCGGGGTCATGTGGATCGCCGCCGGGAACTTGCCCGACGCGCCCGACAGACGACCGTCGGTAACCAGCGCCACGCGACGGCCCTGGTTCTGCAGCAGGCCCAGCAGCGGCGCCAGCGAATGCAGCTCCGGCATGCCGTTGGAGCGCGGACCCTGGTAACGGACCACCGCCACGAAATCGTGCGGCAGCACACCGGCCGCGTGCAGCTTGTTGAGGACCTGCGGCGCATCGACCACCACCGCCGGCGCTTCGATCGTGCGGAACTCCGGCTTCACCGCCGACAGCTTGATCAGCGAACGGCCGAGGTTGCCGCGCAGCAGGCGCAGGCCGCCCTGGGATTCGAACGGATTGGCCACGCCACGCACCACATCCGGATCGGCGCTCTCGCGCACACCGTCGATGTAGGTCAGCTTGCCGTCGCGCAACGCCGGCTCCTGGCCGTACTGCGGCATGCCGCCTTCGGCCACGGTCTGCAGGTCGGCGTGCATCAGGCCGGCCTCCATCAGCTCACGGAACACGAACGCGGTGCCGCCCGCGGCAGCGAAGCGGTTCACGTCGGCTTCGCCGTTCGGATAGACGCGGGCCAGCAGCGGGATCAGCTGCGAGAGCTGGTCCATGTCGTCCCAGGTCAGCACGATGCCGGCCGCACGCGCCACTGCGATCCAGTGGATGGTGTGGTTGGTCGAGCCGCCGGTGGCCATCAGGGTGACCACGGCGTTGACGATCGCGCGTTCGTCGATCAAGCGGCCGAGCGGTCGGAAGTCGTCGCCCAGCGCGCTGATCTCCAGCGCACGCACAGCTGCCTGGCGGGTCAGTGCATCGCGCAGCGGCGTATCCGGATTGACGAACGAGGCGCCCGGCATCTGCACGCCCATCGCCTCGAGCAGGGTCTGGTTGGAGTTGGCGGTGCCATAGAAGGTGCAGGTGCCGGCGCCGTGGTACGAGGCGGCTTCGGCTTCCAGCAGTTCTTCGCGGGTCGCCTGGCCGGCCGCATAGCGCTCGCGCACTTCGGCCTTCTGCTTGTTCGGAATGCCCGGGGTCATCGGGCCGGCCGGCAGGAAGATCGCCGGCAGGTGGCCGAAAGCGAGCGCACCGATCAGCAGGCCCGGCACGATCTTGTCGCAGACGCCGAGGTAGACGCTGGCATCGAACATGTCATGGCTCAGGCCGATCGCGGTCGACTGGGCGATCACATCGCGCGAGAACAGCGACAGCTCCATGCCGCCGCGGCCTTGGGTGACGCCGTCGCACATCGCCGGCACGCCACCGGCAACCTGTGCGGTCGCGCCGAGTTCGCGCGCGGTTTCGCGCAGGATCTCCGGGTAGTGCTCGAACGGCTGATGCGCCGAGAGCATGTCGTTGTACGCGGTGATGATGCCCAGGTTGGGCGTCACGCCGCCGCGCAGGCGCGACTTGTCGGTCGGGCCGCACGCGGCGAACCCGTGGGCAAGGTTGCCGCAGCTCAGGCGCGAACGGAACGGACCGTCGCGCAGCGCCGCGTCGACACCGGCCAGGTAGGCGGCGCGGGAGGCGACGCTGCGCTGGACGATGCGCTCGGTGATGGCATGGAGTTTGGGATGCAGGCTCATTGGCTACCGGCTATGAGAAGGCGAACGGAACAACACCGGGGCAACTCAGTCACACCAGTGGACGCGCAGTTTCGCGCCGTCGAGATCGATCGCGTTGAGGATGGGATACAGCTGCGGATTGTTGCTTTCCAGCGCGTGCTTGAGCACTTCCAGCTTCTGCTTGCCACGCAGCAGCAACAGGCGCTGGCGGCTCTGCTTCAGGCCGTGCGGCGTGAGGGTGATGCGCAGCGGCCACTGGTTCGCACCGGGGCAGCCGGTGGCATCCAGCGCCGCGTAGGGCAGGGTGCTTTCCAGTGCGCGGGTCAAATCCTTCGAACCCGGGAACAGCGAGGCGGTGTGGCCGTCATTGCCCATGCCCAGCACGCTCACGCAGGGCCGCTGGCTGTGCCGGGCCTGCAGGTTGGCGCTGTAGACGCACTCGGGCAGCGGCTTGCCGACCCGCACCAGCGGATCGAAATGCGCGCCTTCAGCACGGGTGAGAAAGCTCTCCTTCACCAGCCATGCATTGCTGTCGCGATCCTGCGGCGAGAGCCAGCGCTCATCGACCAGGCTCACTTCCACCCGGTCCCATTGAACGTCCAGCTCGGCCAGTGCCTGGTAGATCGGCGCCGGCGTGGTGCCGCCGGAGAGCAGCATGCGCGCCCGGCCGAACTCGGCGATGTCGCGGTTGAGCTCGGCGGCCATTTCGGCGGCCACGGCCTCGATCCAGCCATCGGCATCGCCATGGCGGATCAGGGTGAAACGATCGGACGTATCCAGGGTATTCATGCGGTGCCTCCCGGCAGATCGCGTTCCACATCCGCCGCATACGCGGCCGCGCCGAGCAGGCCGGGGCTGGGGTGCATCACCGCCAGTGACGGCACCTTGGACATGATCGAAGAGAAGCGGCCCTTGTGTTCAAAGCGCTGGCGGAAGCCGGAGTGCTGCAGCGAATCGAGCATCTTCGGCACCAGGCCGCCGGTCAGGAACACGCCATCCCAGGCGCCCTGCATCAGCACCAGGTCACCGGCGATCGCGCCGAACACCGCACAGAACACATCCACGGTCCGCATCGCCTGCGGGTCGCCATGCAGCGCACGCGCGGTGACGTCCACCGGCTGCAGCTGGCCCGGATCGATGTCGGCCATCTCGCACACGGCGCGATGGATGTTGACCAGGCCGGGTCCGCAGATCAGGCGCTCGTTGGAGACACGGCCGAACTGTTCGGACAGGATTTCCAGGATGCGGATCTCTTCCGGCGTCCCGGGCGGGAAGCTGACGTGGCCACCCTCGGTTTCCAGCGGATAGCAGCGGCCGTGGCGCAGGATCAAGCCGCCCACGCCCAGCCCGGTGCCGGGGCCGATCACCGCATAGTTGCGCGGCTGGCCCGGCTTGCCCGGCACCCACGCCGCACCGCCGACCTGGATCACATCGTGCGGCTGCAGCAGCGAGATCGCCATCGCCTGGGCGGCGAAGTCGTTGATCAGGTGCAACTCATCGAAGCCGAGCATGTGCGCGGTGCGCATGCGCGAGATCACCCACGGGTGATTGGTGATGCGCGCTTCGTCACCGTCCACGCGGCCGGCCACGGCGAACACGCCGCGCTTGGCTTCCGCGCCGATCTGTTCGAGATAGTGCCGTGCGGCCTCGCCCAGCGAAGGGAACTCAGCGACGGCGAATTCGCGGATGCTGTCCTGCTGCAGTGGCGCGGCCAGCGAGGTGTCGGCGAGCGCGAAGCGAGCGTTGGTACCGCCGATATCCGCGACGAGGACCGGCTGGGACAACACCGTCATGCCTGGCCACCACGGGCAGCGTCGGCGTCGGCATCGGCGGGCAGGAAGCCGGCCGCTTCTTCCGGACCCCATTCACCGGCCGGGTAGGGCTGCAGCGGCAGCTTGGCTTCCTTCCATGCGTCGCTGACGCTGTCGATCCAGGCCCAGGCCGCGCGCACTTCGTCATCACGCACGAACAGCGCGTGGTTGCCGTTGAAGGCATCCAGGAACAGGCGCTCGTAGGCGATGCGGCGGTGCAGGCCGGTGGGTACGGACAGTTCCAGTTCCAGCGGGTGCAGTTCCAGCGCGCCCCATTCCGGGCCGGCCAGCGAACTCATCAGGCCCAGCTCGATGTTTTCCTGCGGCTGCAGCTGGAAGGTGATCCGGTTCGGGGTGGCGTTGCCGCGGTGCGGTCGTTCGAACAGCCAATGGGTGACCGGCTTGAGCGTGACCACCACGCGGGTGGTGCGCTCGGCCAGGCGCTTGCCGGTGACCAGATGGAACGGCACGCCGGACCAGCGCCAGTTGTCGATATGCGCGGTGACGCCGGCGAAGGTTTCCACATCGCTGCCTTCCGGCGGCTGGTAGGCCTGCGCGGGCTGGCCATTGATGGTGCCGGCGGTGTAGCGGCCACGCACGCTGTCACGCGCGGCGTGCTTGGCATCGAGCGGGCGCAGGGCGCGCAGCACCTTGACCTTCTCATCGCGGATGCGATCGGCTTCCAGCGAGGCCGGCGGCTCCATCGCGACCAGGCACAGCAGCTGCAGGATGTGGCTCTGGACCATGTCGCGCAGCGCACCGGAGCGGGCGTAATACGCATCGCGGCCGTCCACGCCCTCGCTCTCGGCGACCAGGATATGCACCGATTCGATGTAGTTGCGGTTCCACACCGCCTCGAGCAGCGTGTTGCCGAAGCGCAGCGCGATCAGGTTCTGCACCGCGGCCTTGCCCAGGTAGTGATCCAGGCGGAACACGCGGTCTTCGTCGATCCACTGGCCGATGGTGGAGATGATCTCCTCGGCGCTGGCGCTGTCGCTGCCGATCGGCTTTTCCAGCATCAGCCGGTGCGGTGCGGCCAGGGCGCCGCCCTTGGCCAGGCCTTCGCAGGTGGAGATGTACAGGCCCGGCGGGATCGCCAGGTAGCTCACGCACTTGCGGTCGACCAGGTCATGGACCGATTCGGCCACGGACTCGGGATTGCGCAGATCCACCGAACGGTAGTCGATGCGCTGCAGCAGCGAGTGGATGTCGTCCTGGCTGGCCATGGGCATGGCCTGCTGCAGGCGCGGGCGCAGGATCTCGCGGAAGGCCTCGGTATCGTGCGGCGACAGCGCCAGCGCACGGACCTTGAAGTCTTCGGGGAGCAGGCCGTCGCCCAGCAATCGCAGCAGCGAGGGGAACAGATAGCGCTGGGCCAGGTCACCTGTGGCGCCAAACAGGAAGAGGGTGTCGTGCATCGCTCGAGTTTCAGATCCGGGTGACATCGTTGTCAATCGCTTCTCGTCTATGTTCTCGGGGGTCGGGCGGGGTCCGTTGTCTGCTTGTTGCAGGTGCAGCACGCCCCATGGATTCCGCCCGGCATGATGGCCTGCCGACCGGGTGTCGTGGGAGATATCGCATCCTCCCCGGCATCCCGATCACGGCCGACCATCGGATAGTGCCACGTGAAAACGTTTACATGGCAGAATGCGCAGACTGTATTCGATTGCAGTGGTCGCCGTCATGCGGCACCACGCCATCGACCTGCCATCGGGAGGGCCGAAGGCAGTTCCGCATAACAGCCCGGAGACCGGGCGGACTGGAATGGTGATATGGCAAAAGTGCAGTTGCAGGGCGTTCGCAAGGTCTACGACAACGGTCAGGTGGCCGTGCAGGGCGCGACCTTCGAAGTGGCCGATGGTGAATTGATGGTGCTGGTGGGGCCGTCGGGGTGTGGCAAGTCCACACTGCTGCGCATGGTCGCCGGCCTGGAGGAGATCAGTGGCGGCACGCTGACCATCGGCGAGCGCGTGGTCAACGACGTGGCGCCGAAAGATCGTGACATCGCCATGGTGTTCCAGAGCTACGCGCTCTACCCGCACATGACCGTGGCCGAGAACCTGGCCTTCGGCCTGAAGCTGCGCGGCCACGACAAGGCGACGATCAGCAAGCGGGTCAGCGAGGCGGCCGAAACGCTGGGCCTGACCGACATGCTCGACAAGCTCCCCAAGGCGATGTCCGGCGGCCAGCGCCAGCGCGTCGCGCTGGGCCGCGCCCTGGTGCGTGAGCCGGCGGTGTTCCTGCTGGATGAGCCGCTCTCCAACCTGGATGCGAAGCTGCGCCACAGCGTGCGTACGGAAATCGCGCAGCTGCACCGCAAGCTCGGCACCACGATGATCTACGTGACCCACGATCAGGTGGAGGCGATGACCCTGGGCCAGCGCATCGTGGTGCTCAAGGACGGCGTGATCCAGCAGATCGATACCCCGATGGCGCTGTATGACCGTCCGGCCAACCTGTTCGTGGCCGGCTTCCTCGGCAGCCCGGCGATGAACGTGCTGCGCGGCACCCTGCAGCGCACCGACAGTGGCTATGCCGTGCAGGACACCGGGCTGACCGCGCCGCTGGGCCAGGCCCGGATCGATCAGGCGTGGGTCGGCAAGGCGATCGCCGTGGGCGTGCGCCCGGAGCATCTGCAGCCGGCCGCCGCCGGGGATGCGACCGCGTTCGAGGCGATGATCGATGGCATCGAGCCGGTCGGCAACGAGATCTTCGTCAACATGACCAGTGGCGGCCAGCCGTTGGTGATGCGCGTGGCGCCGCAGGCATTGCCCTCGGTGGGCGAGCCGATCCGTGTGGCGATCCACCCGCAGGGCCTGCATTTCTTCGATGCAGAGACCGGCGAGCGGTTGAACGACGCGTAACACGCGGCCGGGTTACGGGGTTGCCGGCCAGCGGCCGGCACTACCCGTGCCCGAATCCGGCAGTGCCACCAGATCCGGCAGTGCCACCAGATCCGGCAGTGCCACCAGATCCGGTAGTGCCACCAGATCCGGTAGTGCCGGCCGCTGGCCGGCTCCCCGTACACCCATCAACGTTCATGGCGTGCCGCATCGATCAACGGTCGATGCCTACCGGGTCTACCGCGCCAGACCGTCCAGCAACGGCAGGTGAGCGGCCTGGACCCCGCCGACGCTCAACGGCTCCGGCGCGATCTCCAGCGGCAGTACCGCCAGGGCCAGGTCACCGGCCACCGACGCGACCGTGCCGATCGCCGCCTCGTTCTGATGTACCTGCGTGCCACTGGTCGTGCCCTCCACGACCCGCAGCAGCTGCAGGGCGCGCTTGGCCTTGCCCAGGAAATGGGTGCGGGCCACGATTTCCTGGCCCGGGTAGCAGCCCTTCTTGACGCTGTACCCGTTCAGGCGGTCCAGCCCCAACTGCTGTGGCGTCCACTGCTCGCGCTGATCGGCGTCCAGTCGCGGCAGCCCGTAGCGCAGGTCGGACTGGCGCCAGGCCAGCGCGATATCCGCACTGTCGGCCGCAGCGGCCACGGCATCGGCCGCGCCGATCCGCAGGCTGCGCGGAAGCACATCGCTGCCGAGGTCCAGTTCGAGGTTTTCGCCGGCAAGTTGCGCAATCGCGGCCCCGGAGGCCGCTTCCGGCGCGGTGAAGCTCGCCACCACGGCCAGGTCGTTGCGCACCTCGATCCGGACCTTGCGGCGGAATACAAAACGCTGCAACTGCGACGCAATCGCATCGGCGTCGCCGTCGGCGAGCAGCAGCACGATGCGCTCCTCCTCCAGCCGCAACAGCTGGAACACAGCAATGGTGCGGCCCTTGGCCGTCAGCCAGGCACTCCACTGCCAATGCCGCAGGGGCAGGGCGGTGACATCGCTGGAGAATTGGGCATGGGCAAAGGCGGCCGCATCGGCACCGCTGAGACTGAGCAGCTGGTGACCGGGGAGGCGCGAAAAGCGGGCGAAATCGGAGGGCAGGTTGTCAGGCACGTGAACGGGGTCTAAAATTTGTGCGTTGCGAGAACACCCATGATAGGCCAAACAACCCCCACTCCAGATTCTGAAGCTGAAGGCACGCTGGTACCGGAGGAGCAACCGCTCCCCGCGACGCCGGCAGTGCCTTTGGAAATCGGCGGCCGCGGCGGACTTGATCCGGTGCGGTACGGAGATTGGGAAAAAAACGGACGCTGCATCGATTTTTGATCAGCATTGAGCCAACGCGGCATTGCGCCGCCCAGCCGAGATAACGAGCCCAGCGAATGGCCGCCAGAGAACGTCCCCTTTCCCCGCACCTTCAGGTGTATCGCTGGCAGATTCAGATGGCCACCTCGATCCTGCATCGAGCGACCGGCATCTTTCTGTCTGTTGGAGCCCTGATCATTGCCGGCGGCCTGCTCGCCCTGATGATGGGTCCTGAATCCTGGAACTGCTTCACCGGCCAGGCCGGTAGCTGGTACGGCAAGCTCTTCCTGTTCGCCTGGACCTGGTCCTTCGCCTACCACCTGTGCAATGGCATCCGCCATATCGTGCAGGACTTCGCGATCGGCTTCTCCATCCCCGCCTTCGTGCGCAGCAGCTGGGTCTCGGTCTTCGCCAGCCTGGTGATCACCGCCCTGATCTGGGCCTATGTCTTCATGGGAGCGGCCGCATGAACAAGTACCGTACCCCGCTGAAGAACGTGCGTGGCCTGGGCGCCGCCAAGACCGGCACCGAGCACTTCGTGATGCAGCGCCTGACCGCCACCGCGCTGGTCGGCCTGAGCATCTGGTTCCTGGTGTTCGTGCTGAGCCTGATCGGCGCCGATTACGTGACCGCCACCGACGCGGTGTCCAAGCCGTGGAACGCGGTGCTGCTGGTCGGCTTCCTGGTCGCGATGTTCTGGCATGCCCAGCTCGGCCTGCAGGTCGTGCTGGAAGACTACATCCACAATTCGCTGCTGGCCCTGGCGCTGCAGACCACGGTGAAGTTCATCGCCGTGCTCGGCGCGATCGTCAGTGTTTTTGCGGTCGCCCGCATTGCGCTCGGCGTTGCCTGAGTCCAGGCACCAAGACAGGAATCCAGATTAGATGTCCGCTTACAAGATTACGGAACACAAGTACGACATGGTCGTGGTCGGCGCCGGTGGCGCAGGCCTGCGCGCTACGTTCGGTCTTGCCGCCAAGGGCCTGCAGACCGTCTGCCTGACCAAGGTCTTCCCGACCCGTTCGCACACCGTGGCCGCGCAGGGCGGTATTTCCGCCGCGCTGGGCAACATGGGTGAAGACGACTGGCGCTACCACTTCTTCGACACCATCAAGGGCTCCGATTGGCTGGGTGACCAGGACGCCATCGAGTACATGTGCCGCGAAGCGATTCCGGCCATCATCGAGCTGGAACACTACGGTGTGCCGTTCAGCCGTACCGAAGAAGGCAAGATCTACCAGCGTCCGTTCGGTGGCATGACCACCAAGTACGGCGAAGGCCCGTCCGCGCAGCGCACCTGCGCCGCGGCCGACCGTACCGGCCACGCCATGCTGCACACGCTGTACCAGCAGTCGCTGGCGCACAACGCGCGCTTCATGATCGAGTACTTCGCCCTTGACCTGATCTTCGATGACGAAGGCGTCTGCCGCGGCGTGCTCGCCCTGGACATGGCCGACGGCTCGCTGCACCTGTTCCGCGCCCATGGCGTGGTGCTGGCCACCGGCGGCTACGGCCGCGCCTACTTCAGCGCCACCTCGGCCCACACCTGCACCGGCGACGGCGGCGGTCTGGTCATGCGTGCCGGCCTGCCGATGCAGGACATGGAGTTCGTGCAGTTCCACCCGACCGGTATCTACGGCGCGGGCTGCCTGATCACCGAAGGCGTGCGTGGCGAAGGCGGCATCCTGCGCAACAGCAACGGCGAGCGCTTCATGGAGCGCTATGCACCGCACTACAAGGATCTGGCCTCGCGCGACGTGGTGTCGCGCTCGATGACCATCGAGATCCGCGAAGGCCGCGGCGTCGGCGAGCACAAGGATCACATCCTGCTCGACCTGACCCACCTCGGCCCGGGCGTGATCGACGACAAGCTGCCGGGCATCGCTGAAAGCGCCCGCATCTTCGCCGGCGTGGACGTGCACAAGCAGCCGATCCCGGTCATCCCGACCGTGCACTACAACATGGGCGGCATCCCGACCAACTACCACGGCGAAGTCGTGCGCAAGGTCGGCGACAACCCCGATGCGGTCGTGCCGGGCCTTTACGCCATCGGCGAAGCGGCCTGCGTGTCCGTGCACGGCGCCAACCGCCTGGGCTCGAACTCGCTGCTGGATCTGGTCGTGTTCGGCCGTGCGGTGGCCAACCGCTGCGCCGACACCATCAAGTCCGGCGCACCGCACAAGACCCTGCCGTCCGATGCCTGCGACAAGGCCCTGGGCCTGCTCGACAAGCTGCGTTACGCCAACGGCGACACCCCGACCTCGGTCATCCGCGATCGCATGCAGCGCACCATGCAGAACGACGCGGCGGTGTTCCGTACCAGCAAGACGCTGGAAGAGGGCTGCACCAAGATGGCCGAGATCTTCGACTCCTTCCAGGACGTCAAGGTCTCCGACCGTTCGCTGGTGTGGAACTCGGACCTGATCGAAACCTACGAGCTGAACAACCTGCTGCTCAACGCGGTGGCGACGATCAACTCGGCCGAACAGCGCAAGGAAAGCCGCGGCGCGCATGCGCATGAGGACTTCCCGGACCGCGACGACGTCAACTGGCAGAAGCACACGCTGGTCAACGTCGACGAGAACGGCAAGTGCGAGTTCGACTACCGTCCGGTCCACATGTACACGCTGAGCAAGGACGTGGACGTCGTCCCGCCCAAGCCGCGCGTTTACTAAGAGACCTGCGGCATGACCTCCGTCCACGCAGCGCTCGCCACCGCCACCTCCCGCACGGGTGGGGTGGTGCGTGCGCCGCGGGCCGGTGGTGTCGACTTCCTCATCTTCCGTGCTACCCGCGCCTGCTCTGCAGCGCGAGCCGCCTGAGCCAACGAGAACAGCCATGGCCGAGTTTTCCCTCCCCAAGAATTCCAAGATCGGAAAGGGCAAGCACTTCCCCGCCCAGACCGGTGCGAAGAACACCCGCACCTTCAAGATCTACCGCTGGAGTCCCGACGACGACAGCAATCCGCGCACCGATACGTATGAGATCGATCTGGACGCCTGCGGCCCGATGGTCCTGGACGCGCTGATCAAGATCAAGAACGAGATCGATCCGACCCTGACCTTCCGCCGTTCGTGCCGCGAGGGCATCTGCGGTTCGTGCGCGATGAACATCGACGGCACCAACACGCTGGCCTGCACCCGCGCGATCGCCGATTGCGGCAAGGCTGAAGTGCCGATCTACCCGCTGCCGCACATGAGCGTGGTCAAGGATCTGGTGCCGGACCTGACCCACTTCTACGCGCAGTACGCCTCGATCAAGCCGTGGATCCGTACCCAGACCCCGCCGCCGCCGGATCGTGAGCGCCTGCAGTCGCCGGAAGACCGCAAGAAGCTCGATGGCCTGTACGAGTGCATCCTGTGCGCCTGCTGCTCGACCAGCTGCCCGAGCTACTGGTGGAACGGCGAGCGTTACCTGGGCCCGGCCATCCTGCTGCAGGCCTACCGCTGGATCATCGACTCGCGCGATGAAGACACCGGTGCGCGCCTGGACGAGCTGGAAGACCCGTTCAAGCTGTACCGCTGCCACACCATCATGAACTGCTCGCGGACCTGCCCGAAGGGCCTGAACCCGGCGCTGGCCATTGCCGAGATCAAGAAGCTGATGATGGCGCGCCGCGCCTGATCCACGTATGTCCTGTAGAGCCACGCCATGCGTGGCTTCGCAGAAAAAGATCGAAACAGTAGAGCCACGCCATGCGTGGCTTTGCAGAAAAAGATCGAAACGGTAGAGCCACGCCATGCGTGGCTTTGCAGAAAAAGATCGAAACGGTAGAGCCACGCCATGCGTGGCTTTGCCTTATCTGGAAACGCAGAAAATGGACGAAGCAACCGAACTGAAAAAGCTGCGCTGGCGTTGCCGCCGCGGCATGCGCGAGCTGGACCAGCTGTTCGGCCGTTATCTGGACCGTTGCTGGCTGCAGGCACCGACAGACGAGCGCGAGGTTTTCCTGTTCCTGCTCGAGAGCGAGGACGATAAGTTGTGGCGCTGGTTCATGGGTTACGAGGAGTGCCCGCATGCCGCGCCCGCCGCCCTCATCGCCCGGATCCGCGCCCTTCCAGCGTGAGTGGTATCCCTCGCGCTGGCAGTGCCGCGCGCTGATCGCCATGGGCGCTGTGATGCCCTGGGCAGTGTGGGCGACCGATCTGCCCGCGCCGTGGGGCGTGCCGCTGGGCATGGTGGCGATGGCCGGCACCTGGTGGGAGGCGTGGCGATATGCGCGCCGCCCGGGCTGCGTCTTCGTGATTCCGGCGGACGAAGACCTGGTGCAGGTGGATGGCGAGCCGGTCGAGGCGCTGCAGATCCGGTGCCGCGGCCCGCTGGTGCAGCTGGGGTGGCGCCAGGACGGCCGCCGCCATTGGCGCCTGTTCTGGCCCGATACCCTTCCCCCGGGGCAGGCACGTGAACTGCGACTAGCCGTCCGGGCACACTGCATTTCCCGTTCACCCCCTGCAGTGGCACCATAGCCTGAATTGTCCGGCGTACCTGCATGTTCAAACCCATACCTGTCTCGATTGGCCTGCGCTACCTGCGCGCCAAACGCCGCAACGGCTTCATCTCCTTCATCTCCATGGCCTCGATCCTCGGCATCGCCCTGGGCGTGACCGTGCTGATCACCACGCTGGCGGTCATGAGCGGTTTCCAGAAGGAAATCCGCGATCGCCTGCTGCAGATGACCGCGCATACCACCATCACCACCGACGGCGCCCCGATGGCCGATTGGGCGCATGCGGTGGAGGTGGCCAAGAAAGATCCGCGGGTTGCCGGCGCGGCGCCGTACATCGAAATCCAGGCCATGCTCAGCGGTCCCCGCGTTCAGGGCGCCATCGTGCAGGGCATCGACCCGGCGCTGGAGCCGAACGTCTCGGTGATCAACCAGAAGGTCAAGAAAGGCAGCTTCGACAGCCTGACCGCGGGCAGCTACAACCTGCTGGTCGGCCAGGAACTGGCGATCTACCTCGGTGTCGGCGTCGGCGATACCGTGCTGGTCACGTTGGCCGAAGTGCAGGGCACGCCGATCGGCGCGATCCCGCGCATGAAACGCTTCACCGTGAGCGGCATCTTCGAAGCCGGTTACAACGAGGTCGACCGCGGCGTGGCCTACGCCAACATGGCCGATCTGGAAAAAGTACTGCGCATCGATGGCGTCACCGGTGTGCGCCTGAAACTGCATGACATGGACAAGGCGCTGGATGTCGGCGTCGATCTGGCCCACAACCTGACCGGTGCCTACCGGGTCAGCGACTGGACCCAGCAGAACGCCAACCTCTACCACTCGCTGCGCATGGAGAAGGTGGTGATGGGCATCCTGCTCTCGCTGATCATCGCCATGGGCGCGTTCAACCTGGTCTCCTCGCAGGTGATGCTGGTCACCGACAAGCAGGCCGACATCGCGATCCTGCGCACCCTGGGCCTGACCCCGGGCGGCGTCATGCAGGTGTTCATGGTGCAGGGCTCGCTGATCGGCATCTTCGGTACCGTGCTCGGCGTGATCGGTGGCATCACCCTGACCTTGAACCTGGAGCGCATCCTCGGCGCGATCGAGACGCTGTTCAACGTCAAGCTGCTGCCGGAGGACGTTTACTACATCACCGGCCTGCCGACCGACATGCAGACCCCGGACATCATCGTGATCACTGCCGTGGCGCTGGTCATGAGCTTCCTTGCCACCCTGTATCCCGCCTGGCGCGCGGCACGTACCCAGCCGGCGGAGGCCCTGCGTTATGAATGAAGCACTCACCCTGGGCCAGGAAGTCATCCGCGCCGAAGCGCTGGCCAAGACCTATGCCGAAGGCCGCATGCAGACCCCCGTGTTCAACGGGCTGGACCTGCGCGTGGCGGCCGGCGAGACCGTGGCCATCATCGGCGCTTCCGGCGCCGGCAAAAGCACCCTGCTGCATCTGCTCGGTGGCCTGGATACGCCGACGGCGGGCGAGGTCTACGTGGCCGGCCAGCGCATGTCCGGCCTGTCCGACAGCCAGCGCGGCCAACTGCGCAACCGCGCGCTCGGCTTCGTCTACCAGTTCCATCACCTGCTGCCCGAATTCACCGCGCTGGAAAACGTGATGATGCCGGTGCTGCTGGGTGGCGAAGAAGTGGTCGACGCGCGCAGCCGTGCGCAGGCGCTGCTGGAATCGGTCGGCCTGGGCCATCGCCTGGACCACAAGCCGGGCGAGTTGTCCGGCGGTGAACGCCAGCGTGCGGCCGTCGCCCGCGCCTTGGTCAATCGCCCGGCCTGCGTGCTCGGTGATGAGCCGACCGGCAACCTGGATGACAAGACCGCCGCGACCGTGTTCGAGCTGATGCTCGAGCTCAACCGCGCGCACCACACCAGCCTGGTGCTGGTGACCCACGACCGCTCCCTGGCGCGCAAGCTGGACCGCGTGCTGGAGTTGCGCGAAGGGCGGCTGCACAGCCTGGCGCACAGCGAGGTCTGAGCAGGCAGCAGCGCCTGCCTGGGCGCTGAACACCCGGCGGGTTCCTCTCGCCGGGACCACGCCGGGCGGCGCATGATCGGCGCACAGTCCCCAGCAGGAGGCGTCATGAAGCAGACCCTCGCCATCGCGGCCCTGTGCCTTGGGCTGGCCGCGTGCGCCAGTACCGGCCGCCTATCCACCGCGCAGAAGCTCGATCTCTACCGCGCCCACGCCGGGCCGCCGCAGCAGGACATGCCGCTGTACGGCTCGCTGTCGGGCTGGACGGCTCTCGGCGACAGTGCGCTGGCGGTCTGGACGCGCCCGAGCGAGGGCTATCTGCTGGATCTGGCCGGACCGTGCCAAGGGTTGGACTACGCCTCGGCGATCGGCCTGACCAGCCGGATCGGGCGCGTTTCGTCACGCTTTGACAAGGTGCTGGTGCGCGACCCGACGGCCGGCCCGGTGAATCTGCCGTGCTTCATCAGCAGCATCCGCAAGCTGGATACCAAGGCGTTGCGGGCGTCCGAGCAGGAGCTGCGCCAGGCGCAGGTGCAGGAGCGCGAAGAAGGCCAGCAGGCGCCGACCCCGTAGTGCCGGCCGCTGGCCGGCCAAGGCATACCGACGAGGGCACCGCGATCCCGCGATCGCCACAACCTCGCGGTCGCCACATCCTCGCGGTAGATACCGTCCGTGGGTCGGTATCAGCGGCGATCAGGCCTCCGGTACGAACCCGGCCGGCTTCTCCGCGCCACCGCTGAACAGATATTTCACCAGCTCTTCTTCCAGGAACGCGCGGTGCTTGGGATCGCGCGGCGACAGCCGGTTTTCATTGATCAGCATGGTCTGGTGCGCCAGCCACGCGGCCCACGCCGGCTTGCCGATGTGGTTGAAGATGCGCTGGCCCAGTTCGCCGGGGTAGGGCACGAAGTCCAGGCCTTCGGCGTCGCGTTGTTCGTACTGGCAGAAAACGGTGCGGGGCATAGCGTTACTCGTTGTCTTGGGATGTTGCTGCGCGCCGCATTGTACGGCGCTTGGGCTGAGCGGGCGGTGCACCCGTTTCCAGCAGCTTGCGGATCGGCGCGGGCAGGCCGAGCGTGGCCAGTTCCTCGGCGGCGACCCAGCGCCGCCCTGCATCGTTGCCGCGCGCGCCCTGTACGGTTGCCACCAGCACCTGCAGATGCAACCGGTAGTGGCTGAAGGTGTGCTCCAGCAGCGGCAGCGGCTCGGCGTCATCCAGCGAGCCGTCGATGTGCGCGTCGAACCAGTCCTGCAGGGCGATCCCGCTGTCGGCCTGGGGCAGGGTCCATAGCTGCGCCCAGATGCCGGTATCCGGCCGTTTCTGCAGTAGTACGCGGCCGCGTGCGTCGCGCAGCAGCAACGCTACCGCCTCGCGCTCAGGCAGGGTCTTGCCCGGTTTGGGCGTCGGCAGCTGATCGGTGCGGCCTTCACGAAGGGCAACGCAGGTCGCCTGCAGCGGACAGATCACGCAGGCGGGCCTGCTGCGGCTGCAGACGCTGGCGCCCAGGTCCATCTGCGCCTGGGTGTAATCGACCATGCGCGTGCCAGGCACCTGCGCTGCGTGCGCCTCGGCGACCACCCACAGCTGCTTTTCGATCGACGGCAGGCCGGGAAAGCCCTCGATGCCGTGATAGCGGGTCAGTACGCGCTTGACGTTGCCATCGAGAATCGCGAACCGGTCATTCCAGGCCTGGCTGAGGATCGCGCCCGCAGTGCTGCGGCCGATGCCCGGCAGCGCATGCAGTGCATCGAAATCACGCGGCAGCTCGCCGCCATGCAGGTCCACGCAGCGCTGCGCGGCGGCATGCAGGTTGCGTGCACGGGCGTAGTACCCCAATCCCGCCCACTGCGCCATCACCGCGTCATTGCTGGCGGCGGCCAGGTCGGGCAGGGTCGGGAACGCCGCGAGGAACTTCAGGAAGTACGGGATGACCGTGCTGACCTGGGTCTGCTGCAGCATGATCTCCGACAGCCACACCCGGTACGGCGAGCGCGGGTGCTGCCACGGCAGGTCATGCCGGCCGTGATCGTCGAACCAGTGCAGCAGCCGCGAGACGAAGACATCGTCGGTCGGCAATACGGCGCTGGCGGGAGGCTGGCGGGTCATGCAGATTCCGGAGAAGGACGGGAGCCACGCCATGCGTGGCTGCATCGGCAGCCGGGGAGACCGGTCACGGAGGTGAAGCAGCCACCCATGGGGTGGCTCTACAAGTGAAGCCGCTGCCTGGCCCGGCGGTGATCAGGCGCCGAGTGCTTCGGGCAGCAGGGCGTCTACAAAGGCTTCCGGGTCGAACACGCGCAGGTCTTCCGGGCGCTCGCCGATGCCGCAGAAGCGGATCGGAATGCCGAACTCGCGGGCGAGCGCGAACACCACGCCGCCCTTGGCGGTGCCGTCCAGCTTGGTCACCACCAGGCCGGTCACGTTGACCGCCGCGTGGAACTGGCGCAGCTGCGAGAGCGCGTTCTGGCCGGTGGTGCCATCGATGACCATCAGCACTTCATGCGGCGCATTGGCATCGATCTTGCCGAGCACGCGGCGGATCTTGCCGAGCTCGTTCATCAGGCCGGCCTGGGTATGCAGGCGGCCGGCGGTATCGGCGATCAGCACCTCGGTGCCGCGTGCCTTGCCGGCCTGCAGTGCATCGAAGGCGACCGAGGCCGCATCGGCGTTCTGACCCTGCGCGACCACGGCCACGCCGTTGCGTTCGCCCCAGGCCTGCAACTGCGCGACGGCAGCGGCACGGAAGGTATCGCCGGCGGCCAGCATCAGGCTGTGGCCGTCGTCCTTGAAGCGCTTGGCCAGCTTGCCGATGGTGGTGGTCTTGCCGACGCCGTTGACGCCGACGGTGAGCACCACGAACGGCTTGGCGGTGCGGTCGATGACCAGCGGCCTGGCGACCGGCTGCAGGATCGCGATCAGCTCGGCGCGCAGCGCGGTGAGCAGCGCATTGGCATCGGTGAACTCGCGCGCCTTCATGCGCTTGCGCAGGCCTTCGACCAGCGCCGTGGTCGCGCCGACGCCGACATCGGCGGTGATCAGCGCGGTTTCCAGTTCGTCGAGCAGGTCGTCATCGAGCTTGGGATTGCGCGAGAACAGGCCGCCGAAACTGCGTGCGATCACGCTGTTGCGCAGGCGCTCGCGCCAGCCGCTCTTGCCGGCAGCGGCGGGGGCCATGTCCTGGGAGGTCGGTCGCTCGGTCACGATGGTCGGGGCGACCGGGGCAACCGTAGTGATCGGAGCTGGAACAGCCGACGGCGCAACGACGGCCGGCGCCGGGTTGCTCACGGGAGCGGCCGGAATCGGGGTGGGCGCGGCGGGCGCGACACCGGCCTCCAGCGGCGGCTCTTGAACCGGTGCAGCTACCGTCGGAACGGGGGCGATAGGCTCCTGAACAACTGGCGAGGCCACCGCGGGTGCAGGGGCTGCCGGCGCCGGGGTCACCGGGGCAGGCACCACAGGTGCAGCCACCACGGGCGCGGGAATGACCGGCGCGGGAACCACTGGGGTCGGCGCGATCACGCGCTCCACCGGCGCGGCTGGCTCGGCAGCGGGAACAGGGGTTTCCACCACGGGCGGCAGCGGCGCAGGCGCCGGCGGTGCAGCAGGCTCGGTCCTGGCCTGCGGGAACGCGGCAGCCAACTCCTCGGCGGAGTAATGCTGGGTCTTGGCCGCCTCTTGCGGGGCGTCCTGGGGCTTTTTGCGACGGAAGAAGCTGAGCATTGGCAAAAGACGCTGAAATCAGAGGGCTATGCTACCACTGCGCCCCGAATGCCCATGGGCGTGCAGGTGCGGTGGGGCGGGACTCAAGTAATGGCCGATGCGGCCGTTACCGGTTGTGAAGGGCTGCGCCATGCGGGCGCGGCCGGGACCGCGAAACGGTGAACGATGAGCGTGATGTCCATTGCCAGCGCCGGCATGCGTGCCGCTTCGCTGGGCGTACAGGCGGCCGTCTCCAACGTGGCGCGATTGCCGGTGGCTGATTCCACGCGCCTGGGGATCGCGCAGGCCGCAACGGCAGGGGGCGGTGTCACCGCCACCGTGGTCGCCGCACCTGACGATGCCAACGCGCCCATCGCGGATCTGCTCACCGCCAAGCAGGCTGCGCTGGCGTTTGCCGCCAACGCCACCGTGATCCGGCGTCAGGACGAGATGCTGGGCACCCTGCTCGACCGCTGGGCCTGACCCGAGCGCACGCGCTGACCGCCGCGCGGCGTCATGCACCATCAACCGCGGCGGGCGCCGACCCGTGGCCGGCACCCACCTGCAGCACGACTTACGCCGACAGCTCCAACAACAGCTTGTTGAGCCGGCGCACATACGCTGCCGGGTCCTTCAGCGTGTCGCCCGCGGCCAGCGCGGCCTGATCGAACAGCACGCGGCTCAGGTCGTCGAAGCGCGCGGCATCGCCTTCCTGATCCAGCTTGCCGATCAGCGGATGGGCAGGGTTGAACTCGAACACCGGCTTGCTGTCCGGCACCTTCTGCCCACTGGCTTCCAGGATCTGGCGCATCTGCAGGCCCAGATCCTGCTCGCCGATCGCCAGGATCGCCGGGGAGTCGGTCAGGCGGTGCGAGACGCGCACGTCGGCGACGTCATCACCCAGCGCGGTCTTGATGCGGTCCACCAGCGCCTGCTTGTCCTTGGCGACGGCTTCCTGGGCCTGCTTGTCTTCGGCGCTTTCCAGCGCGCCCAGGTCCAGGTCGCCACGGGCGACATCGACGAACGACTTGCCATCGAACTCGGTCAGGTACCCCATCAGCCATTCGTCGATGCGGTCGGTGAGCAGCAGCACTTCCACGCCCTTCTTGCGGAACACTTCCAGGTGCGGGCTGTCCTTGACCTGGGTGTGGCTGTCGCCGGTCAGGAAGTAGATCTTGTCCTGGCCCTCGATCATGCGGCCCACGTAGTCGGCCAGCGAGACGCTGGGCTCGCCACTGGCATCATGGGTGGAGGCGAAGCGCAGCAGGCCGGCGATCTTTTCGCGGTTGCCATAGTCTTCGGCCGGGCCCTCCTTGAGCACCTGGCCGAACTGCTTCCAGAAGCCGGCATAGACCTCCGGCTTGTCCTTGGCCAGCTTCTCCAGCATGTCCAGCGAGCGCTTGGTCAGCGCCGACTTCATCGAATCGATGACCGGGCCGGACTGCAGGATTTCGCGCGAGACGTTCAGCGACAGGTCGTTGGAATCCACCACGCCCTTGATGAAACGCAGGTACAGCGGCAGGAACTGCTCGGCCTGGTCCATCACGAAGACGCGCTGCACGTACAGCTTCAGGCCCTTGGGTGCGTCGCGGTGGTACAGATCGAACGGCGCATGGCCGGGGACGTACAGCAGCGAGGTGTACTCGAGCTTGCCTTCGACCTTGTTGTGGCTCCACGCCAGCGGATCCTGATGGTCGTGCGCGGCGTGCTTGTAGAACTCCTGGTACTCGGCGTCGCTGATCTCGGTCCGCGGGCGCGTCCACAGGGCGCTGGCACGGTTGACGGTCTCCCATTCAACCTCGGCCGGGGCGTCGTCGCCGTGGTGTTCCTTGACCATCTGGATCGGCAGGCCGATGTGGTCGGAGTACTTCTTGATGATGCCGCGCAGGCGCCAGCCGTCGGCGAAGTCGCGCTGGTCGTCCTTCAGGTGCAGCACGATGCGGGTGCCGCGCTCGGGCTTGTCGATGGGTTCCACGTCGAACTCGCCTTCGCCGCGCGAGGACCAGTGCACGCCCTCGCTGGCGGGCAGGCCGGCGCGACGGGAATAGACGTCGACCTGGTCGGCGACGATGAAGGCGCTGTAGAAGCCGACGCCGAACTGGCCGATCAGCTGGGAGTCCTTCTTCTGGTCGCCGGAGAGCTGGCGCAGGAAGTCGCCGGTGCCGGATTTGGCGATGGTGCCCAGGTGGGCGATCGCTTCATCCCGGCTCATGCCGATGCCGTTGTCGTCGATGGTCAGGGTGTTGGCCGTGGCATCGAAACTGACGCGGATGCGCAGGTCGCCGTCGTTTTCGAGCAGGGCCGGCTGGGTCAGCGCTTCGAAGCGCAGCTTGTCCGAGGCGTCGGCCGCGTTGGAGATGAGCTCGCGAAGGAAGATTTCCTTGTTGGAGTACAGCGAGTGGATCATCAGCTGCAGCAGCTGTTTGACTTCGGTCTGGAAGCCCAGGGTTTCTTTTTGGGTCTGCACGGTCATGGGTCGTGTTGCTCCTTGGGACATTGCCGCGCCCGGCGCGGCGGCTGGCTCAAGGGGTAGGGGTGGATTGTCCCGAATTCAAGAGTGTCGGCAGCCTCGGGGGCTGAATCGCAAGCAGGAGCGCGGCGCCTGCATGTCCGTGTGGGAGGGCGGCGGGTACGGGGGGCCGGGACGCGGCGTGAACCCATCCATGGGGCCTCGTGGGCAGCATCCATGCTGCGCAACGGTCCCGGCCCCCGTACCCGCCACCCTCTACAAGGTGGGTCGGACGTGCGACAGGTAGAGCCACGCCATGCGTGGCTGCATTTCATTCCAGCATCGGGATGCCTGGCAGAGACAGCGACCGGACCGCCTAGAATGTCGTCCTGAACCGCCTGCCATCCGTGCCCATGACTCTCTTCCGACCGTTCGCCCATCCCGCTTCCATCTGTCTCCGGAGCCACGCATGAAGCCGCGTCAGCCGGCGGGGGCCGTGGGCCAGGTGCGGATCATCGGGGGCAAGTGGCGCAATACGAAGCTGCCGGTGCCGCTGTCACCGGGGCTGCGGCCCAGCAGTGACCGGGTGCGGGAGACGCTGTTCAATTGGCTGATGCCGCGGCTGGGTGGGGCGCGGGTGCTGGATCTGTTCGCCGGCAGCGGGGCGCTGGGTCTGGAGGCGGTGTCGCGAGGGGCGGCGCAGGCGACGCTGGTGGAGCGCGATGTCGCATTGTCCCGCCAGTTGCGCGAGTCGGTCGCCAAGTTGGGCGCGCAGGAGCAGATCGCGGTGGTACAGGCCGATGCGCTGCAGTGGCTGCGTCAGCCGGCCGGAGCGCTGGCGGATATCGTGTTCATCGATCCGCCGTTCGCCGATGGGCTGTGGGAGGCGGTGATCGCCGGGCTGCCGTCACATCTGGCCGCCGATGCCTGGCTGTACGTGGAGTCCCCGGCCGATCAGGCGCCGAGGATGCCCGCGCCGTGGCTGCTGCACCGCGAGGGGGGGACCCGGGAGGTGCGTTTTGCCCTGTATCGCCGCGCCACTGCTACACTTTCACCAGACCAACACGCGTAGCTGACGTATGACCGTGGCCAACCGCCGCATTGCCGTGTACCCGGGCACCTTCGATCCGATCACCAACGGTCACATCGATCTGGTGAACCGCGCTGCGCCCCTGTTCGAGAAGGTGGTGGTGGGCGTGGCGCAGAGTCCGTCCAAGGGGCCGACCCTGCCGCTGGAGCAGCGCGTGCAGCTGGCCCGCGATGCGCTGGGCCACAACCGCAACGTGGAAGTGCGTGGTTTCGATACCCTGCTGGCGCATTTCGTGCGCTCGGTGCAGGGCGGCATCCTGCTGCGCGGCCTGCGCGCGGTGTCCGATTTCGAATACGAATTCCAGATGGCGAGCATGAACCGCCATCTGATCCCGGAGGTCGAGACGCTGTTCCTGACCCCGGCCGAGCAACACAGCTTCATTTCGTCTTCGCTGGTCCGCGAGATCGCCCGTCTGGGCGGCGACGTGTCCGGCTTCGTGCCGTCCGCTGTGCTTGAGGCGCTGCGCAAGGTCCGTGAAGCGAAGTCGGGCCAAGCGTAGTACCTGTCAGACCCATACATACCAAGAATCACCAAGGGAGGAATTCCATGAACAACACCATGCGTGCCATGTTGATCGCGTCGTTCGCGCTGGCCTTCACCGCCTGCAAGAAGGAAGAGGCCGCACCGGTCGTCGAAGCCCAGCAGGCGCTGGTCGCCCCGGCTGCCGATGACGATGCCGGCTGGAAGAAGTACCTGCAGGCCGTGGCCGTGCAGAACATGGGCAACATCAGCAACAGCCCGTACCTGTACTACCTTGCCCCGGAATCGGATCCGGAATTCGCGGCCAAGTATGAGCGTCAGGTCGAAAGCGCCACCCAGGCCGTGGGCCGTGGCGTGCAGCCGGGCAACATGCTGGCCTTCGGTTCTTCGGCCTCGGCCAAGATGGCCGACATGATCCAGGCCGTGTTCAAGGACGTCTCGCCGGACTCGATGAAGGGTGTGCGCGTGGTGTTCATCGGCAAGGCCGCCGACAACGCCCGCGTCCAGTCGATCATCCAGCCGACCGGCGCCGAGTACATCTTCGTCGAAGCCAAGTAACCCGTGCAGTGGCGGCTGCGCCTTGTGCGCGGCCCGGGTGGCGCCCGCAGGGGCGTCACCGATGATCGGCCCGCGCGCCCGCGTGGGCCGGTTCTCATCCGCCGGCGCGGGCGTGGAGTAACGCCATGTCGCTGAAAATCAATGAGCTCTGCGTCAATTGCGACGTCTGTGAGCCGGCCTGTCCCAATCAGGCCATTTCGATGGGTGAAACCATCTACGTGATCGATCCGGCCCGCTGCACCGAGTGCGTGGGGCATTTCGACGAACCCCAGTGCGTGGTCGTCTGCCCGGTCGAATGCATCGATCCCGATCCGGACATTCCGGAAACCCAGGACGCCCTGCTGGCCAAGCTGCACGGGCTGCAGCGCGATCATCCCGAATTGTATGTCACGGAGTTTCTGCCCAAATGAGAACGCTGTCGCGTCGTTGGTTGCTGCTCGTCCTGCTGGTCAGCCCGAGCGTCTGGGCTGCGGAATCCCCGCAGGTGGCGCTGGCCAAGCATCCTGACGGCGCAGCCGTCGCCAGTGGCCATCACCTGGCCACCGAAGCCGGCATGGAAATCCTGGCCAAGGGCGGCAACGCATTCGATGCGGCCGTGGCCGTGTCCGCCACGCTGGCGGTGGTCGAGCCGATCAGTTCCGGCCTTGGTGGCGGCGGGTTCTTCCTGCTGCACGATGCGGCCACCGGCAAGGACGTGATGCTGGACGCGCGCGAAACCGCGCCGCAGTCCGCCACGCCCGAAGCGTTCCTGGACAAGAAAGGCGAGCTGGACCGCGACCGTTCGGTCAATGGCGCCTGGTCGGCCGGTATCCCGGGCCTGCCGGCAGCACTGGTGGAACTGTCCTCCAAGCACGGCAAGCTGCCGCTGAAGACCTCGCTGGCGCCGGCGATGCGCATCGCGCGCGATGGCTTCCCGGTGTATGCGCGCATGTCCAAGGGCTATCAGTCCCGGCGTGAGGTGATGCAGCGCTATCCCGGCACGCGCGAGGTGTATGAGCGCAACGGCAAGCCGATCGCCGAGGGCGACCTGTTCCGCCAGCCGGAACTGGCCAGGACCATGGAGCGTCTGGCCGACCAGGGCTTCGATGGTTTCTACCGGGGCGAGACCGGGAAGCTGCTGCTCAAGGGCGTAAAGCAGGCCGGTGGCCATTGGACCGCCGAGGAACTGGCCGGCTATCGGGTCAAGCTGCGCGAGCCGATCGCCTTCAAATACCGCGACTGGACCATCACCACCGCCTCGCCGCCGTCTTCCGGCGGCATCGCGCTGGCGGCCATGCTGCAGATCCTGGAAGGCTGGGACCTGAAATCGCTCGACCAGGCCCATCGCACCCACCTGGTGGTGGAAGCCATGCGCCGCGCCTACCGCGACCGCACCTTCTTCCTGGGCGATCCGGACTTCGTGGATATCCCGCAGAAGGTGCTGACCAGCAAGGATTACGCGCAGGGCCTGCGTGCCACCATCCATCCGGAGAAGGCGACCCCGAGCGATCTGCTCTCGGGCAACCCGACCCCGCTGGAAGATGACGAGACCACGCATTTCTCGATCATCGACCGCGAGGGCAACCGCGTCGGCGCGACCCAGACCGTGAACCTGCTGTACGGCTCGGGCCTGATTCCGTCGGGTACCGGCGTGCTGCTGAACAACGAAATGGACGATTTCGCGCTGAAGCCGGGCACGCCCAATGCCTTCGGCGTGATGGGCTATGCGGCCAATGCGCCCAAGCCGGGCAAGCGCATGCTCAGCTCGATGACCCCGACCTTCATGGAGTCCGCCGACAAGGTCGTGGTGCTCGGCACGCCCGGTGGCAGCCGCATCATCACCATGGTGCTGCTGGGCATCCTCGGCTACGACGATGGCCTGACCGCCCAGCAGGTCGCTGCGTTGCCGCGCTACCACCACCAGTGGCTGCCGGACCTGATCGAGGCCGAGAGCGGCACCTTCGATGCGGGCACCATCAAACAGCTGCAGGCGATGGGCCACAGGATCGATCTGCCCGGCGACACCGCCGCGGGTGGCCGCGGCTCCAGTCATGTCTGGGGCAACCTGCAGACCGTGGAATGGGACCGCCGCAGCAATGTCCTCAGCGGTGGCAGCGACCCGCGCAATCCGGTCGGCAGCGCCGCGGTCAGCCAGGCGCACTGATTGACCGCAGAAACGAGAAACCCCGTCCCAGTGGCGGGGTTTTTTCATGGGCGATGACTAGCGAATATTTAACAGGGGCGCGACGATAATTTGCCAATGAAACTATGGTCCATCCGCGGTAACTCGCAGAAACTCGACGGCGGCGCGATGTTCGGTAATGCGCCGCGCGCGGTCTGGGAAAAATGGGCAGTGCCTGACGATCTCAACCGGATCGAACTGGCCTGCCGTGCACTGCTCGCCAGCCCACTGGCCGGCAAGACGGTGCTGTTCGAAACCGGGATCGGGGCCTTCTTCGAGCCGAAACTGCGGGACCGATACGGCGTGCAGGAGCCCAGCCATGTGCTGATCGAATCCCTGCGCGAGGCCGGGTTCGAGCACGAAGACATCGACGTGGTGGTGCTGAGCCATCTGCATTTCGATCATGCCGGCGGCCTGCTGGCACCGTGGAGCGAAGGGCGCTCGCCGGAACTGTTGTTCCCGAATGCGACCTTCCTGGTCGGGGCCGAGCACTGGGCACGTGCGCTGCATCCGCATCAGCGCGACCGGGCCAGTTTCATCCCGGAACTGCCCGGCCTGCTGCAGGCCAGTGGCCGTCTGGAGATCGTCGACGGTCCGTATTCCACCACCCTGGGCGACAGCGTGCGTTTCAGCTTCAGCGACGGGCACACGCCCGGCCTGATGCTGGCTGAGATCATCGGGCCGGAGACGGTGGATGGCCAGGCGCGGGGCGGCGTGGTGTTCTGTGCGGACCTGATCCCGGGCCGCTCGTGGGTGCATGTGCCGATCACCATGGGCTACGACCGCAACGCCGAACTGCTGATCGACGAGAAGCGCAGCTTCCTGGAAGACAAGCTGGCCCGCAACGTCCATCTGTTCTTCACCCACGACCCGCAGTGCGCGCTGGCGATCACAGGGCCACCCAAAAACAGCAGACAGGCCAGCAGGGACAGGGTCTTCATGACGCAGCTCCACGCACGGGATGATGGTGCGCGCAGCTTCTGCCCGGCCATGGCCAGGCCGTGTGAAGCACCGACGGCCGGTGCTGGCCGCCGGTCAGAACGAGCGGATCAACCGACCACGCGGGTCCCGAAGATGCGGTCGCCCGCATCGCCCAGGCCCGGCAGGATGTAGCCCTTCTCGTTGAGCTGGGCATCGATGGCGGCGGTGAAGATCTCCACGTCCGGGTGCACGGCCTGCACGGCGGCGATGCCTTCCGGTGCGGCGACCAGGAAGATGCCCTTGATGCGGCGGGCGCCAGCGCGTTTGAGCATGTCGATGGTGGCGATCAGGGTGCCGCCGGTGGCCAGCATCGGGTCCAGGATCAGCGCATCGCGCTCTTCCAGGCGGCCGGTCAGGCGCTCGAAGTAGGGCACCGGCTGCAGGGTTTCCTCATCGCGCTGCAGGCCGACCACGCTCACCCGCGCGGCGGGGATCAGCGACAGCACGCCACTGAGCATGCCCAGGCCGGCGCGCAGGATCGGCACCACGGTGATCTTTGCCCCGGCAATGCGCTGCACCGTCACCGGGCCCGCCCAGCCGGCCATGGTGTGGGCTTCGGTATCCAGGTCGGCGGTGGCCTCATAGGCCAGCAGCCCACCGAGTTCATTGGCCAGCTCGCGGAAGTCCTTGGTGCTCAGGGACGCATCACGCATCAGGCCGATCTTGTGCTGCACCAGCGGATGGCGCACTTCGACGATTTTCATGGGGGAATCAGGGGAGAGGAGAGGTCACTAGTGTGCCGCAACGCCCAACCGAAGCCAAAAGCCGAAGCCGCCATGCCCGGTAGTGCCGAGCCATGCTCGGCAGGCCCGCCAGTGACGAAGCCGACGCTCGGCAGGCCCGCCAATGAAGAAGCCGATCACCGGCGCACCCGTCAACCCGAGGCAGCCGAGCATGGCTCGGCTCTACCCAGACCCCGATCTCCGCCCTTGATGTCCCCGGTGTCATCCTCATGCAACCTCCCGGACATACCGTGCTGACCCATTCTTTACACAGATTGGGGAATGCAGTGCAGAAGAAGCGTCCGTTGGGCCTGGCGATCAGCCTTTCGTTGCTGGCGGTGATCACCCCGTCGGCCCATGCCGCCGATACGCCCGATGGCAGCACCGTGGCCGGCAGCGCCGCCGCCGGTGCCGCCGCCATCGATCTGGACCGGGTCGAAGTCCGCCCGCAGCTGGAGTCGCAGACCCGCGCGGTCGACCTCAAGCGCAGCAGCGATGCGATCGAAGATGCGGTGTCCTCCGATGCCATGGGCGTCTATCCGGACCAGAACGTGGCCGAATCGCTGCAGCGCCTGCCGGGCGTCAGCGTCACCCGTGACCAGGGCGAGGGGCGCTTCGTGGTCATCCGTGGCCTGGATGCCAACCTCAACAGCGTCAGCGTCGATGGCATCGCGATTGGTACGCCGGAGGATTCCAGCCGCGCTGCACCGCTGGACGTGATTCCCTCCGACTCGACCGAGCGCCTGCGCGTGGTCAAATCGCCCACGCCGGACATGCCCGGCGACGCGATCGGCGGTGCGATCTTGGTCGAGTCCGCCTCGGCGTTCGACCGCGAAGGCCGCAACCTGCGCGGCAAGATCGAAGCCAGCCATCAGCAGCTCTCCGGCAACACCAGCCCCAAGGCCGCGATCAACTACAGCGAAGTCTTCGCCGATACCTTCGGCGTGGCGTTGGGGGTGAACTACCAGAACCGCAAGTTCGAATCGGACAACACCGAAGTGGAGTACGGCGAGTTCGACGGCGGTGCCGAGGACGACCTGTTCGCCACCAGCCTGCAGCAGCGCAAGTACGAGATCGAGCGCAAGCGCATCGGTGCGAACCTCAATCTGGATTGGCACCCGGATGACGACAATCGGTATTACCTGCGCACGCTGTACAGCCAGTTCGACGATGCCGAAACCCGCCAGCGCACCATCTTCAACTTCGGCGATGGTGACGTCACCGCGCTGGGCAGCAACCAGTACCGCGTCGATGACCTGCCGGCCGATGCGATCCAGAAGCGCATGCGCTACCGCACCAAGAAAGAAAACACCTTCACCACCAGCGCCGGCGGCGAGAACCGCCTGACCAATGCGGTGGTCGATTACAAGGTCGGTTACACGCGTACCGAAGAGCGCGTCAACGATGAGATGGAGGCGCGTTTCGAGTACAGCGGCGATGACCTCGGCGCCAGCGTCGATCAGAACAGTGGCATCCCGCGCTACAGCCTGACCAGCGCGCAGTGGATGGACAACGGCAACTACGATTTCGATCGTTTTGTGGTGTCGCCCAAGCAGGTCAACGACAGCGAGCGCAGTGCGCAGATCAACGTGCGCTTCGATGGCGATGCCTCCAGCATCAAGTTCGGCCTGCTCGGGCGCTGGCGCGACCGCGACGTCAATGTCGATGAGCGCGAACTGCGCGTTGGTCCGGACGTGGCGCTGTCGGACTGGACCACCTCCACCCCCGATCACCGCGGCGGCAGCCTCGGCCAGGGCATGAGCTCGGATGCCATGCGCCGCTACTGGGCGCAGTCCGGTGGCCAGTACAGTGCCCGCCCGCAGGATGCCGGCGGCAATGCGCTGACCTCGCTGGAAGAGGATTACACCGCCAGTGAGGACATCTTCGCCAGTTACGTGATGGGCACCTGGGATGTCGGCGCGCTGCGCATCATCGGTGGCGTGCGTGTGGAGAACACCCAGTTCAGCGCCACCGGCAACAGCGTCGAGGTGGCCGGTAACGGCCGCAGCTTCACGGTCACCCCGTTGAGCGTGAGCCGCAGCTACACCAACGTGCTGCCCGGCCTGCACCTGCGTTATGACGCCGGTGATGACTGGGTGCTGCGTGCGGCCGCCAACAAGACCGTGTCGCGCCCGTCGTTTGGCGATGTGGCGCCGCGGGTCGGCCTGAGCCGCGGTGACGAGGAAGTCCGGATCGGCAATCCGCAGCTGGATCCGTATGAATCAAAGAACATCGACCTCTCGCTCGAGAAGTACATCGGCAGCACCGGCATCGTCTCGCTGGGCGTGTTCCACAAGTCGATCGACGGCTACATCGTCAACACGGTGAGCAACAACGATCCGGCGTATCCGGACTTCGAGGTCACCCGGGTGATCAACGGCAACAAGGCCACGGTGAAGGGTGCCGAGTTCAACTGGCAGCAGCAGCTCGCCTTCCTGCCGGCCGGTTGGGATGGTCTGCTGGTCGGCGCCAGCGGTACCTGGCTGGATACAGATTTCGATCCGGGCGTGGCCGGCCGCGAGCGCGACGACTTCATGCTGCCGCGTGCCTCCAAGCACGTGTACAGCGCGCACATCGGCTATGAAAAGGCCGGCTTCAGCACCCGCGTGGCCGCGGTCTACCGCAGCGAGTACCTGGATTCGCTGGGCGACAGCCGCGCCTATGACATCTATGTGGCGCCCAACACCCAGCTCGATTTCAGCATGGACTACAAGATCACCTCGAACGTGAGCGTCTACTTCGAAGCCCAGAACCTGCTCGACAAGCCGCTGGAGCTGTACCAGGGCGTGCGCTCGCGCACCCTGCAGAACGAAGAATACGGCCGCACCTACGCCCTCGGCCTGAAGGTGGCCCTGTGATGCGCGCGTCCCATGGTCTGAGCCTGCTCGCACTGGCGCTCTTGACCGCCTGCCAGCCGGCAGCCGCGCCCGAGCCAGCGGCGCCGGCCCCGGGGGTCGCACCGACCGGCACCGACGCCTCCACGGCACGTGATGTGGCCACGGTCGCCGAGGCGTTCCTCACCCCGATGACCTCGGACGACAACATCGACTCGCCGGCCAGCTGGACCACGCCCGAGGGCCAGGTCTGGTTGATCGCCACCGCCAAGGCCACCGACAAGCTGGTGGTCTACGACGGGCAGACCGGGGCGAAGCTGCGTGACGTCGGCAGCCTCGGCACCGCGCCGGGTCAGTTCGATCGCCCCAACGGCATTGCCGTGGTCGATGACCTGGTGCTGATCGTGGAGCGTGACAGCCACCGTGTGCAGGTGCTGCAGCTGCCGGATTTCAGCCCGCTGGGCGTGTTCGGCGCCGATGATCTGCGCAAGCCGTACGGGCTGTGGGTGAACAAGCTCGGCAACGGCTACGACGTGTACGTCACCGATTCCTACGACGCCGGCGAAGACGCGCAGGGCAACGACGTGCTGCCGCCGCTGGCCGAACTGGACAAGCGCGTGCGGCGTTACGCGCTCACCGTGCAGGGCGGCAAGGCGCAGGCTGCGCTCACCGCCAGCATCGGTGACACCACCGAAGCGGGCGCGCTGCGGGTGGTCGAATCGATCTGGGGCGACCCGGCCAACGACCGCCTGCTGATCGCGGAAGAAGACGAAACCTACGCCAGCGAGTTCAAGGTCTATACGCTGGAAGGCCGCTTCAGTGGCACCACGTTTGGCCGCGATGCCTTCCAGGCCCAGGCCGAAGGCGTGATGCTGCGGACCTGCGGCAAGGACGGTTGGTGGATCACCACCGAGCAGGGCAAGCAGCGCAGCGTGTTCCATCTGTTCGACCGGCACAGCCTGAAGCATGTCGGTGCGTTCCAGGGCAACACGGTGGCCAACACCGACGGCATCTGGTCGATGCAGGCACCGTCCGCGCGTTTCCCGCATGGCGCGCTGTATGCCGTGCACGATGACCAGGGCGTGGTCGCCTTCGACTGGGCGAGCATCGCCAAGCAGTTGTCGCTGCCGCTGGAGTGCGGCGCGTGAGCCGCGTTCCTGCCGCCCTGACCGCGCTGACGATGGCGCTGCTGCTGTGCAGTGGCAGCGCCTCGGCAAAGAAGGGCCCCGAGACCGGTGCCGAGCCCAACACCCAGGTGCCGGCCGGCAACCGCCACTACGCGGCGACCGGCTTCCCGGACCGCCTGGTCGCCTCGCCGGCGCAGGACGCCGCACGCGGCTTCTCGGTTGCGTGGCGCACCGACACCTCGGTCAAGGCGCCGGTGCTGGAGTGGGTCGCCGCCGGCGACTCGCCCGATGTGGGCACGCCGACCCGGATCACCGCCACCACGCAGGCGCTGACCACCGAACTGGGCGCGTCCCATCATCACCGTGCCGACATCACCGGCCTGCAGCCGGATACGCTTTACCTGTGGCGCGTGCAGGGTCAGAACACCTGGAGTGCATGGAACCAACTGCGTACCGCCGGCCGTGCCGAGCAGCCGCTCACGTTGTTGTACTTCGGTGATACCCAGAACAAGAACCTCAGCCACGTCTCGCGGGTGATGCGGGCCGGCATCAAGGCCGCCCCGGACGCGCGCCTGAGCCTGTTCGCCGGTGACCTGGTCAGCGGGGGCGACGGGCAGGACGACAGCGAGTGGGGCGAGTGGTTCGCCGCTGCCGGCTGGCTGCCGCAGGAGACCGCCGTGGCCCCCGCGATCGGCAACCACGAGTACTTCGAGGAGTTTGAAGACACCCCGCAGGAGCGTCGCGTGCTCGGCCGCCATTGGCCGGTGACGTTCGCACTGCCGCGTAATGGTGTGGACGCCGCGGATACCAGCACCTACTGGTTCGACTACCAGGGCGTGCGCATCGCCGTGCTCGACGGCACCTCCGCGCTCGATCTCGGCACCGCCAAGGCGCAGGCCGCCTGGCTGGACAAGGTGCTGGCCGACAACCCGCACCCGTGGAGCATTGTGCTGCTGCACCAGCCGTTCTACTCCCCGCGCGAAGGCCGTGAGAACACCGAGCTGCGCGATGTGCTGCTGCCCGTGGTGCGCCGCCACCAGGTCGATCTGGTCCTGCAGGGCCACGACCACACCTACGGCCGCCGTGGCGAAGGGAAGGGTGCGACGCCGCAGTTTGTGGTCACCGTGGCTGGACCGAAGCAGTACCGGCTGTCTGACGAAGCCCGTGCCACCATGGCACCGGTGGGTGAGGACACGCAGCTGTTCCAGGTGTTGAAGATCGATCCGAGCCACCTGCGTTACGAGGCGCGCACCGTCACCGGCCGCCTGTACGACGGCTTCGAGTTGACACGCGGCACCGATGGCCGCAAACAGAAAGCCGAACTGACGCAGGGACGCATCGCCCCCCGTGACTGCACGCGCGCCCAGACCCTCAAGGGCCGCGCCGACCGTTGTTGGGAATGATCGACCGGCCGGGCCGCTGCGGCGCGCCCGGCCATTCGTGGAGACTGAGATGATCCATCGCCGTTCCCTCGGGCTGGTCGTATTGGCCACCTCGCTGCTGCTGCTCGCCGGTACCAGCGTGGCCGCCAATGCGGTCCTGCACCCCTTCCTCGCCGCGCAGCCGAAGAACGCGCCGGACGAAGTGCATCTGGCCGTGGAGATCCCGGCCGGCAGCTTCACCAAGTACGAGATCAAGGAAGACGGTCTGGTCCATGTGGACCGCTTCCAGTCCATGCCTGTGGCATACCCGGCCAACTACGGCTCGATGCCACGCACCCTGGCTGGCGACAACGATCCGCTGGATGCGCTCGTGCTGACCCGCGAGCCGCTGCATCCCGGCGTCATCGTGCGGTTCCGCCCGATCGGCTTCCTGAAGATGGTCGATGACGGGGAGCAGGATGAAAAGGTCATCGGCGTGCCGACCGACAAGATCGATCCCACCTACGCCAACATCCGCGATCTGGATGACCTGCCGCTGATCGAGCGGCAGCGCATCGAAGCCTTCTTCCGGGTCTACAAGGATCTGCCGGCCGGTCGCAATCCGGTCCAGCTCAACGGCTGGGGCAATGCCGCCGAGGCCAAGGCGCTGATCCGTACCTCCATGCAGCGCTTCGATGCGCAGCAGCGGCGCGCGAAAGGCGATTGATTTTTTCGTCCGCTATGCTCAGTGTTGGTCGCCTGCGCATCGTCGATGTCAGGCTTTTCAACGGAGTGGGCGGCAGCACATGGAAGAGGAGATCAAGCGCGGCGTACTGACCGTGATCCACTGGATCGTGGTCGGCTTCATCGTGCAGATTCTGGTGTTCGGTATCGGGCGCGTCGCGCTGTTCGCCTTCAGCGGCGGCCGCTTTGGAAAAGACGATTGGACGGCCGCACACCAGAACTGGACCTATTTCACCGGCTTCGCGGTGATCGCCTTGATGTGGACCCTGATCGCGCTCTACAACAACGGTCTGCTCTGGTAGCGATGCCGGGCGATCACACCCGGCTCGCATTCGCCTTCTGCAGTCGCCGCAGGAACACGGCCATCTCCTTGGCCGCCTGCTTGTCGCCGTTGGTCTCGGCGACGGTACTGCCGTCGCGCCACGCCTGTGCTGCCGCGTCCGTATCGCCGGCCGCCAGATGTGCTTTACCCAGCCATTTCCAGCCTGCCGAGTAGCGCGGGTCCTGTGCGACACAGCCCTGCAGATGGATGACCGCCTCCGCGGTGTCACCCGCGTCGAGCAGGGCCTTGCCCAGGCCGAAGCGGAGCAGGGCACTGTCGCGACCACGCTCGAGCAGACGTTGCAGTGCGGGGATATCCATCGATGTCTCTACCGTGCAGTACCGGCGCCCATCATCGCCCGCCGGCGGCCTGGTAACGGCGCGCCACTTCGGCCCAGTCGATCAGCTCGAAGAAGGCGGCGATGTAGTCCGGGCGGCGGTTCTGGTAGTTGAGGTAGTAGGCGTGTTCCCACACATCCAGCCCCAGGATCGGCGTGCCACCGGAAAGGCCGGCGAACTCGCCCATCAGCGGGTTGTCCTGGTTCGGGCTGCTCTCCACCAGAAGCGTGCCGTCGCGGGTCAGCGTCAACCACGCCCAGCCGCTGCCGAAGCGGCTCTGCGCGGCCTTGGTTAAGGCCTCCTTGAACGCGGCGTAGCCGCCGAGATCGCGCTCGATCGCCTGAGCCACCGTGCCTTCCGGCGTGCTCCCGTTGGCGGTCAGCACCGTCCAGAACAGGCTGTGATTGGCATGTCCGCCGCCGTTGTTGCGGACGGCGTTGCGCACCCCCTCGGGCAGAGAGCCGATATCGGCGATCAGTGCATCGATATCCGTGCTCTGGATCCCGGCATCGGCGAGCGCGGCATTGAGGTTGGTGATGTAGGCCTGGTGGTGTTTGGCATGATGGATTTCCATCGTGCGTGCATCGAAGTGCGGTTCGAGTGCGTCGTAGGCGTAGGGCAGGGCGGGGAGGGTGTAGGCCATGGATATCTCCGGAAGAGCAGATGAGGGCGGTGCCGGCACGCAGCACGGTGATGCCACGATAGAACCTCAAGCACGATTGAGGTCAAGCGCGGCGATGTGGAACAGTGCGGGCCATTCACGCGCGATCGCTGCCTCCCCTTCACCTGTACTGGCTATCATTGCCTCAAGAATCTTCCGGGGTAGTCTCGTGTCGGTAGCGCTGGTGTGGTTTCGTCGTGATCTGCGGTTGCAGGACAACCCGGCCCTGCAGGCCGCCTTGGACGCAGGCCACGTGCCGGTGCCGGTCTACATCCATGCGCCGCAGGAGGAGGGCGACTGGACCCCGGGCGCTGCATCGGATACGTGGCTGCATCGCTCACTCACCGCGCTGGACGCCGAGCTCCGCGCGCGCGGCTCCTCGCTGGTGCTCCGCCAGGGCGACAGCCAGGCACAGCTGCAGCAGCTGATCGAGCAGACCGGTGCAGTCGCGGTGTACTGGAACCGCAAGTACGAGCCGGCCACGCAGCCACGCGATGCGAAGATCAAGCGGGAACTGCGCGAGCAGGGTATCGATGCCGAAAGCCACAACGGCAGCCTGATGTTCGAACCGTGGGATGTGGCGACCCAGCAGGGTGGCCCGTACAAGGTGTTCACCCCGTTCTGGCGCAATGCGCTGACCCGTCTGCAGTTGCCGGCCCCGACCCGATTGCCGGATCGGCTGCCCGCGCACAGCGCCAGCGGCGAGAGCCTCGACACGCTCGGCCTGGCACCGTCGATTCCGTGGGATCGGCAGTTCTGGGACCACTGGCAACCGGGCGAGGCGGGCGCGCACGAGGCGCTGGGCGTCTTCATCGACGGTGCACTCAACGGGTATCGCGAGCAGCGTGATCTGCCGGACCGTGTGGGCACCTCGATGCTGTCGCCGCATCTGCATTTCGGCGAGATCGCACCGTGGCAGATCGCGCGTCGTCTGCAGGGCGAGCGCAGCGCCAGTCGCGATGCCGACATCGACGGCTACATCCGCGAGTTGGGCTGGCGCGAGTTTTCGTATCACCTGCTGCATCACTTCCCGCAGACCCCGGATCACAACCTCAACCCGCGCTTCGATCAGTTCGACTGGGCCAAGCCCGATGCCGACGCGCTGCGTGCGTGGCAGCAGGGCCGTACCGGCATCCCGATCGTGGATGCGGGGATGCGCGAGCTGTGGGCCACCGGCTACATGCACAACCGCGTGCGCATGATCGTCGCCAGCTATCTGTGCAAGCACATGCGCCAGCATTGGCGCGAAGGCGCGCGCTGGTTCTGGGACACCCTGGTCGACGCGGATCTGGCCAACAACACCATGGGGTGGCAATGGGTTGCCGGCACGGGGGCGGACGCGGCGCCTTACTTCCGGATCTTCAATCCGGTCACGCAGTCGCAGAAGTTCGACCCGCAGGCGCGCTACATCACCCGCTGGGTGCCGGAACTGGAAGCGCTTCCGCTGAAGGCACGCTTCGCACCGTGGCAATCGCCGCAGCTGCTGGCCGAGCTCGCGCCGGGCTACCCGGCATTGCCACTGGTGGATCTGAGCGAGGGTCGGGATGCCGCGTTGGCAGCGTATCGGCATACCGGCGGGGCGTGACCGGCACCTCGGATCGAGGGCCGCAGCCGTAAACGTTTACCTGAACAGGGAGCTGCCGAGCGTGCCATTCATCATGCCGGCATCGCGTTGGGCTGTTTATGCTCTTCACGGCCCGCACGCCGGCGCCGTCCGGTAACCAAGGAGAAACCTCATGATTCGACCCGCAACCCGCAACGTGGCCCTGGCCCTGATGACTGCTGCCGCCCTGACGGCCTGCGCCACCGGTGGCTCCTACGTGCAGAGTGACCAGTACGGCAATCCCGTCGAGCAGCAGAACCGTACCGGCCGCAACGCCCTGATCGGTACCGCCGTCGGCGTGGCCGCGGGTCTGCTCAGCGGCAACAGCGCCACCGAGCGCCGCCAGCACGCCATGATCGGTGCCGGTATCGGCGCACTGAGCGGCGCGGCCGTCGGCCAGTACCAGGACCGCCAGGAACGCGCGCTGCGCGAGCGTACCGCCAACACCGGTATCGACGTCTCCCGTAATGGCGACAACCTGGTCCTGAACCTGCCGGACGGCATCACCTTCGATTTCGGCAAGTCCACCCTGAAGCCGCAGTTCTACAGCTCGCTCAATGGCGTGGCCAGCACGCTGGCCGAGTACAACCAGACCATGATCGAAGTCGTCGGCCACACCGACAGCATTGGCAGCGATGCAGTCAACAATCGCCTGTCCAAGGAACGCGCCGACTCGGTCGCCGCCTACCTGGCCGGCCAGGGCGTGCAGCGCGCCCGTATCGAAACCCTGGGTGCCGGCAAGGCCTACCCGATTGCCGACAACAACACCGATGCCGGCCGCGCGCAGAACCGCCGCGTCGAGATCCGTGTGATTCCGTTGCAGCAATAACAGCGCGCCAGCGCGCTGTTATTGCGTGTTGCGACCCGCAGGCTCGCAACACAAAAATGCCGCCCTTACAGGCGGCATTTTTTGTAGGTACCGGCCGTTGGCCGGTACGCCCGGAACAACTCCGTCCGCTCGCACACCCACACGACCGCACCGCCCACACGACCGCACACCCACACGACCGCACCGCCCACACGACCGCACCGCCCACACGACCGCACCGCCCACACGACCGCACCGCCCACACGACCGCACCGCCCACACGACCGCACCGCCCACACGACCGCACCGCCCAAGGGCGGCGTTGTCGTTCATACGGCACTGCGCTGATGAAGCCGCATTACCCCGCGGTCACCGTCTCCAGAATCCGCTTCCCGGCCGCCTGCAGCTCCGTTTCCACCTGGGTCTGCTGCTGCTTGGCCAGCTTCGCCGCCGGGCATTGCGCGAGCATGTAGTTGGCATCGAAGTTCATCTTCTCGACCAGGAAATCGACGAACGCGCGCACCTTCGGCGAGACCAGCCGGCCGCCGGCGAACACCGCGTTGAAGTCCACTTCCGGCCCGGTCCAGCCGGCCAGCACGCGGCGCACCATTCCGGATTCAACGAATGGCTTGGCCATCACGTCACCGGTCAACAGCAAGCCTTCGCCGCACACCAGTGCACCGTTCAACGCCGACGGATCATTGGCCACCAGCAGCGGATTCACCGGGAAATCGAGCAGCTCGCCGCCGTTCTCGCCCAGTTGCCAGAAGAAGCGGTTGTTGTTGAGGTTGCGCGCTTTGCGCATGGCCAGGATGCGGTGGAACTGCAGCTCATCCGGATGCAGCGGCTCGCCGTAGCGTTCGATATAGGCCGGGCTGGCGAATACCTGCGTGCGCAGGCTGCCAAGCTTGCGCGCGACCAGGTTGGAGTCGGGCAGGGTGCCCACGCGCAGTGCCAGATCCGCTTCACCGGCGATCAGGTCGAGCTTCTCGTTGCCCAGATGCATGTCCAGCTGGATTTCCGGGTACTGCGCATGGAACTGGCCGAGCAGCGGCGCGATCCATGTGATGCCGATCGAGTAGGGCACGGTGAAGCGCAGCCAGCCGCGCGGGCCGGACTGCAACTGGTTGACCGCACCTTCGGCTTCTTCCAGCTCGCGTGCGATGCGCTGGCAATGCTCGTGATAGACCGAGCCGGCCTCGGTGAGGCCGAGGCGGCGGGTGGTCCGGTGCAGCAGGCGTGCGCCGAGACGCGTTTCCAGTTCCTGCACTTTGCGGCTCACCGTCGTCTTGGGGAGCCCCAGTGCCGTGGCGGCGGCGATGAAACTGCCTTGCTCGACCACTTTGACGAAGATCAGCGTGTCGTTGAGATCGTGGGCCATGACGGGATCCAAAGTCGGGGGAGGGGAAGAGTGCCGCAAATGATTGTGCCGGGCACGGGATGATTATTCCCCTAAATCCGGACTAATCAAGGGGGAGTTTGAGGACTAATCTGGCGCCATTCCAGATATGAAGGACGACAACCATGTGGTTGCGGAACATTCTTGGCCGCCTGCGTAGCGGCCCCAACGCCCCGCTGGACCTCGCGATGACCGTGGAAGTCCGTCCGGCCTCCTTGTCCCGCAAGGCTTTTCGGGAGTTTACCCCGCCTGCCAACATGCAGCGCGGCGGCAGCTTCCGGCTGGGCTCGCGCAATGGCGACCGACTGGGCCGAATTGGGATTATCCCGGCGACGGGAGTGAAAGTCCCATGAATGGGACATTGGCCCCCGAGGTGCTGGTGCTCGGTGGCACCGGCAGCGTGGGCCAGGGCATCGTGGCGGCCTTGCTGGAGGCCGGCAGCCCGGTCCTGGTGGTCGGCCGCGATCCCGCCCGGCTGGCGGCGCTGCAGGAGCAGTTCGCCGACGAGCCGGGCCTGGAAGTCCTGCTCGGCTCGTTGGGCGACGACGCCTCGGCGCGCACCGTGGCCGAGCGCGTCGGCGGGCGCCCGCGCGCGCTGGCGGCCGTGGTGGATGCGATGGGCGGGCCGTACAACCGTGGGCGGGTGACCGACCGCAGCGGCGATGCGCTGTTGCAGGCGCTGCTGGCCGACGTGATGCCGCACGTGCATGCCGGCCGCCATCTGCTGCCGCTGGTGCGCGGTGGCGCCCAGGTGCGGCGCTACGTGCTGGTCGGCGGGCCGGCCGGCTTCAAGCCGTGGGCCGGGCACGGTGAGTCCTCCATCACCATGTCCGCCACGCGCATGTACGCGCAGGTGCTTCACCAGGAAGCCCAGGCACTGGGCGTGCGCGCGCAGATGCTGGAAGTGTGCGATCCGGTGTGCACCCCGGCCAATGCGGCCAAAGCCTGCATCGAATGGCCGAGTGCGCTGCTCGTCGGCCGTCGTGTGGTCTCGCTGCTCGACAACTGCACCGACAACCGCGCCATCGTGCGCTGCGATGCACGCGATGCCGAACTGCCGCGTGGGCTGCTGCATCTGGACCGCCCCCCGCCGATGTCGCGCGACACGGTCGGCACGGCTTGACCTCTACCAAGGTTCAGGTCCCAGGCTACGCCCCCCACGTCGCCCCACGTTTTCGATTCTGTATCACCACCCCTACGTACGGATGCATGACATGACTTCCAACTCCTCCCCGCATCGTTTCACCCGACGGCTGACCATGGCCGGCGTTTCCATCCTCGCCGCCGCGGTGTTGGCCGCCTGCAGTGGCAGCCACGCTGAAGAAGCCGGCATGCCGCCGCCGCCCTCGGTCAGTGCCGCCCCGGTACTGGTCAAGCAGGTCAGCCAGTGGGACGACTTCAGTGGCCGCGTCGAAGCGGTCGAAAGCGTTGAACTGCGCCCGCGCGTCTCCGGCTACATCGACAAGGTCAACTATGTCGAAGGCCAGGAGGTCAAGAAGGGCGATGTGCTGTTCACCATCGACGCGCGCAGCTACCGCGCCGAGCTGGATCGCGCCACCGCCGAGCTCAACCGCGCGCGCACCCAGGCCCAGGTGAGCCGCAGCGAAGCCGACCGTGCCCGGCGCCTGTCCGACCAGCAGGCCATCTCCACCGAGACCTGGGAACAGCGCCGTGCGGTGTCCGAGCAGGCCCTGGCGCAGGTGCAGGCCGCTCAGGCTGCCGTCGATGCGGCGCGCTTGAACATGGAGTTCACCCAGGTGCGCGCGCCGATCAACGGCCGCGCCGGTCGCGCGATGGTGACCGCAGGCAACCTCGTCACCGCCGGCGACAGCGCCAGCGTGCTGACCACGCTGGTCTCGCTGGACAAGGTCCATGTGTACTTCGATGCCGATGAAGGCACCTTCCTGCGTTACGCCCAGATGGCGCGCAAGGGTGAACGCCCGAGCGAACGCGACAGCGAACTGCCGGTGAAGGTCGGCCTGTCCGGCGAGACTGGCTACCCGCATGAAGGCAAGGTCGACTTCCTGGACAACCAGGTGACCCGCAGCACCGGCACCATCCGGGTCCGCGCGCTGCTGGACAACGCCGACCGCGCCTTCACCCCGGGCCTGTTCGCCCGCGTGCAGCTGCTGGGCAGCGGCCAGTTCCAGGCCATGCTGATCGATGACAAGGCCGTGCTGACCGACCAGGACCGCAAGTTCGTCTACGTGGTCGACAAGGACAACAAGGCACAGCGCCGCGATATTGAACTCGGCCGCACCGCCGACGGCCTGCGCATCGTCGAGCAGGGCCTGAAGGCCGGAGACCGCGTGATCATCGATGGCGTGCAGAAAGTCTTCATGCCCGGCATGCCGGTCCAGGCCAAGGCCGTTGCGATGCAGCCGGCTGCCGCACCGGTAGCCGCGCCGGCTGTTGCAAAGAATTGAAGGGCAGCCGACTGACCGTCGGTTCTACATAGCAGCCGACCAACGGTCGGCTCTACCGTGACTGCCATCGCCCCGTGCAGGGGAACCCGCCACCGCTGTCGCCTGCGACAGCGGCCGGGGTCGTGCACGCCGGCGCTGGTGAAACCCCAGGAATCCACCCATGGACTTTTCCCGTTTTTTTATTGACAGGCCGATCTTCGCGGCGGTGCTGTCGATCGTGATCTTCGCCGCTGGACTGATCGCGATCCCGATGCTGCCGATCAGCGAGTACCCCGAAGTGGTGCCGCCCTCGGTGGTGGTGCGCACGGTGTACCCGGGCGCCAACCCCAAAGTGATCGCTGAAACGGTGGCCACGCCACTGGAAGAAGCGATCAACGGCGTCGAGGACATGATGTACATCAAGTCCGTCGCCGGCTCGGACGGCGTGCTGCAGATGACGGTGACCTTCCGCCCGGGTACCGATCCGGACGAAGCCGCGGTCAAGGTGCAGAACCGCGTCGCCCAGGCGCAGGCGCGCCTGCCCGAGGACGTGCGCCGCCAGGGTGTCTCCACCCAGAAGCAGTCGCCGACCTTCCTGATGGTGGTCCACCTGACCTCGCCGGACGGCAAGTACGACTCGCTGTACCTGCGCAACTACGCCCGCCTGCACGTCAAGGATGCCTTGGCACGCCTGCAGGGCGTCGGTGATGCGCAGATGTTCGGCGGCGGTGACTACGCCATGCGTGCGTGGCTGGACCCGGACAAGATCGCCGCGCGCGGCCTGACCGCCAGCGACGTGGTGCGTGCGATGCGCGAGCAGAACGTGCAGGTCTCGGCCGGCCAGCTCGGCGCCGAGCCGATGCCGAGCAGCGACTTCCTGACCCTGATCAACGCCCAGGGTCGCCTGCGCAGCGAGCAGGAATTCCGCGACATCGTGCTCAAGGCCGGTGACGACGGTGAAGTGGTCCGCCTGTCCGATGTCGCCCGCCTGGAACTGGGTGCCGGTGACTACACGCTGCGCTCGCAGCTGGACGGCAAGAACGCGGTCGGTATCGGTATCTTCCAGGCCCCGGGTGCGAATGCGCTGGAGATCCGTGACTCGGTCATCCACACCATGGATGAGCTGACCAAGCAGTTCCCGGCCGGCGTGAAGTACGAAGCGGTGTACGACACCACCATCTTCGTGCGTGACTCGGTCAAGGCCGTGGTCTCCACGCTGCTGGAAGCCATCGCGCTGGTGGTGCTGGTGGTGATCCTGTTCCTGCAGACCTGGCGCGCCTCGATCATTCCGTTGATCGCCGTGCCGGTGTCCATCGTGGGTACGTTCGCGGCGCTGTACGTGCTGGGCTTCTCGATCAATACCTTGACCCTGTTCGGGCTGGTGCTGGCGATCGGCATCGTGGTCGATGACGCGATCGTGGTGGTGGAGAACGTCGAGCGCAACATTGAAGAAGGCCTGACCCCGCTTGCCGCAGCACACCAGGCGATGCGTGAAGTGTCCGGGCCGATCGTGGCGATCGCGCTGGTGCTGTGTGCCGTGTTCGTGCCGATGGCGTTCCTGTCGGGCGTGACCGGTGCGTTCTACAAGCAGTTCGCCGTCACCATCGCGATCTCGACCGTGATCTCGGCGATCAACTCGCTGACCCTGTCGCCGGCCCTGGCCGCACGTCTGCTCAAGCCGCACGGTGCACCCAAGGATGGCCTGACCCGTCTGATCGATCGTCTGTTCGGCTGGATCTTCCGTCCGTTCAACCGCTTCTTCAAGACCAGTTCGGAGAAATACCACGGTTCGGTCGGCCGCCTGCTGGGCCGCCGCGGCCTGGTGTTCGTGGTCTATGCCGGCCTGCTGCTGGCCACCGGCCTGATGTTCAAGGCGGTGCCGGCCGGCTTCATCCCGACCCAGGACAAGCTGTACCTGATCGCCGGTGTGAAGCTGCCGGAAGGCTCCTCGATCGCACGTACCGACGCCATGCTGGCCAAGGTCGCCGAGATCGCGCGCAACACCGATGGCGTGGCGCACACGATCCAGTTCCCGGGTCTGAACGCGCTGCAGTTCACCAACACGCCCAACACCGGTGTGGCCTTCGTTCCGCTCAAGCCGTTCAGTGAGCGCAAGGGCCGCACCGCCGCGCAGATCAATGCCGAGATCAACGCCAAGATCGCCGGGCTGCAGGAGGGCTTCGCGTTCTCCATGATGCCGCCGCCGATCCTCGGCCTGGGTAACGGCAACGGCTACCAGATGTTCATCCAGGACCGTGGCAACCTCGGTTACGGCGCACTGCAGACCGCGGTGAGCACGATGCAGGGTGCCGTCGCGCAGACCCCGGGCATGGCGTTCCCGATCACCAGTTACCAGGCCAACGTGCCGCAACTGGATGCCGAAGTGGACCGCGTCAAGGCCAAGGCCCAGGGCGTGGAACTGACCGAGTTGTTCGACACCCTGCAGACCTACCTGGGCTCGTCGTATGTAAATGACTTCAACCAGTTCGGTCGTACCTGGCAGGTGATTGCCCAGGCCGACGGCCAGTTCCGTGACAGCGTGGAAGACATCGGTCGCCTGCGCACCCGCAACAACCGTGGCGAGATGGTGCCGATCGGCTCGATGGTCACCGTGAAGGAAACCTACGGTCCGGACCCGGTGCTGCGCTTCAACGGCTACCCGGCGGCCGATCTGGCCGGCGAAGCCGACCCGCGCATGCTGTCCTCGGCCGAGGCCATGGCCAAGCTGACCGAGATTGCCGGGCAGGTGCTGCCGGTGGGCATGCAGACCGAGTGGACCGACCTGAGCTACCAGCAGGCCACCCAGGGCAAGGCCGCGTTCATCGTGTTCCCGGTGGCGATCCTGCTGGCGTTCCTGGTGCTGGCCGCGCTGTATGAAAGCTGGTCGCTGCCGCTGGCGGTGATCCTGATTGTCCCCATGACCCTGCTGTCTGCGTTGTTCGGCGTATGGATGACGGGCGGTGACAACAACGTGTTCGTGCAGGTCGGCCTGGTGGTGCTGATGGGCCTGGCATGCAAGAACGCCATCCTGATCGTCGAGTTTGCCCGCGAACTTGAAATGGGCGGCAAGGGCATCGTGGAGGCTGCACTGGAAGCATGCCGCCTGCGTCTGCGCCCGATCGTGATGACCTCCATCGCGTTCATCGCCGGCACCATCCCGCTGGTGATCTCGCATGGCGCCGGTGCGGAAGTCCGCTCGGTGACCGGTATCACGGTGTTCGCCGGCATGCTGGGCGTCACCCTGTTCGGCCTGTTCCTGACCCCGGTGTTCTACGTGGCCCTGCGCAAGTTCGTCAGCCGTAATGGTGGCGGGCAGCTGGTGACCCACGGCGAACCGACCATCCACCACTGATTCCTTCCCCCGCGAGGTTTTTCCTATGAATACCGCTACCCAAAAGATCGCCCTGGTCACAGGTGCCACCCGCGGCATCGGCCTGGAAACCGTCCGTCAGCTGGCCCAGGCCGGCGTGCATACGCTGCTGGCCGGGCGCAAGCGCGACGTCGCCGTGGCCGAGGCACTGAAGCTGCAGGCCGAGGGCCTACCGGTGGAAGCGATCCAGCTGGACGTCGGTGATGCCGCCAGCATCGCCGCCGCCGTGCAGGCCGTGACCGAGCGTCACGGCCGCCTGGACATCCTGGTCAACAACGCCGGCATCCTGCTCGACGACATCAAGCTGGCCCCCTCGGCGCAGACCCTGCAGACCTGGCGCGATACTTTCGACACCAACGTGTTCGCGGTGATCGCCGTCACCCAGGCGTTCCTGCCGCTGCTCAATGCCTCGCCGGCCGGCCGCATCGTCAACGTGTCCAGCATCCTGGGCTCACTGACCCTGCACAGCCAGCCGGGCTCGCCGATCTATGGCTTCGCGGTCCCGGCGTACAACGCCTCCAAGAGCGCGGTGAATGCGTGGACCGTGCAGCTGGCCTATGAGCTGCGCGAGAGCACCACCAAGGTCAACACCGTGCATCCGGGCTACGTCAAAACCGACATGAACGGTGGCGAAGGTGAGATCGAAATCAGCGAAGGTGCGCGTTCCAGCGTCGGCATGGCACTGATCGATGCCGACGGCCCGAACGGCAGCTTCACCTACCTCGGCGAGGTGCTGCCATGGTGATCCGTCTGTTGACCGTGGCCGTGACCAGCGCGCTGCTGGCCGGCTGCGTCAGCGTCGGCCCCAACTACCAGGCGCCGCCGGCCGAGCCGGTGAGCCTGCAGGGCGCCGCCGCGCCGGTGTTCACCACCACCTCGCCGGTGGCGAGCTGGTGGGCCCAGTTCGATGACCCGGTGCTGGAGCAGCTGGTGCATGAAGCACTGGGCACCAACCTGGACCTGCGCATCGCGATGTCGCGCGTGCGTGAGGCCCGCGCGGTGTTCGTCGAGCAGCGCCTGGACCAGTTGCCGCACGTCACCAGTGGTGGCAGTTACGACCGTCGCAAGCAGCCGGATGCCACCCTCGGTGGCGAGCGTGTCTTCAGCGAAAGCTACCAGCTCGGCTTCGATGCCGGCTGGGAGCTGGATCTGTTCGGCCGCCAGCGCCGTGCCGCCGAAGCGGCGCGCGCCGACCTGGGCGCCGAGCAGGACAACCTCGCCGATGCACAGGTCACCGTCGCCGCCGAAGTGGCCCGCAACTACTTCGAACTGCGCGGTACCCAGAAGCGCATCGCGGTGGCCAAGCGCACCCTGGTCAATCTGCGCGACACCCAGAAGCTCACCGAAACCCGGTGGGAACTGGGCGCCGGCAGCGAGCTGGACGTGCAGAGCAGCCGTGCGCGCCTGAAGGCGATCGAGGCCGACATCCCGCTGCTGGAAGTGGCCGAGGTGCAGTCACGTCATCGTCTGGCGGTGCTGCTGGGCCAGCGCCCGGACGCACTGGACAGCCTGCTGCAGCCGCGCGAGATGCGGCCGTACGCCAAGGCGTTGCCGCTGGGTGACACCACCGATCTGCTGCGTCAGCGCGCCGATGTGCGCGTGGCCGAGCGTCGGCTGGCCGCGGCGACCGCACGGGTTGGCGTGGCCACGGCAGACCTGTTCCCGCGGATCAGCCTGAGCGGGTTTGTCGGGTTCCTGTCTGGTGATGCCAGTGGCCTGGTCAACGGCAGCAACAAGGCATGGTCGGTGACGCCGTCGATCAGTTGGGCCGCGTTCGATTTCGGTACGGTCAAAGCCCGTCTGCGCGCCAGCAAGGCACAGGCCGATGGTGCTGCCGCCGAGTACGAAAAGGCCGTGCTGCTGGCGCTGGAAGACACCGAGAACGCGTTGACGCGGTACGCCAAGCAGCAGGCTCGCCTGGCGATCGTCGCCGAGCAGGCCCAGGCGGCGGGGCGCGCCGAGGAACTGGCGCAGATCCGCTTCCGCGAGGGGTCGGAAGACTTCCTGACCCTGCTCGATGCGCAACGCACCCAGCTGGCCGCGGACGATGCACTGGCCGAGGCCGAATCCACGGTCAACGTCAGCGTGGTCGGTGTGTACAAGGCCCTGGGGGGTTGGGGCCAGCAGCAGGATGCGGCCAACACCCCGGTGGCGGTCACGCAACGCTGACCCCACCGTTGGGCACGGGGCGGCGAGGGCGCCGTCCCGACAGCAAGAAAGGCAACAGCCGTCACATCCGCTGCGCAGTGCGTCGCGATTGACGGCTTTGCCTCTGCACGGTGTCTGTGCACGGTGCTAAAAGCGTGGGTCGTTTTCTGGAGTGGCCCGCATGCAACCCAATCCGTGGCGTCCTGTCCGCCTGCATCTGCACGACCCGGGACCTGCCTCCGGTGCGGGACTTTCCCGTGGCGTGATCGCGCTGTTGGTGGTGGCGATCCTTGCGGTGGTCACGGGATTCTGTTGCCTGACCGAAGGCCTGTTCGAGATCGGCCTGATCGCCACCGGTGTGTTCATCGCCATCGGCGCGCGGATCTGCCAGGCACGTGAGCAGCACCAAGCGCTGTATCGACTGCTGCAGAAGATGGATGAGCGGCAGCCATGATCGACGTTGTGAAAACGCAGGCCGCCGTACGGCCAACCTGAAGCCGATGGACGGTGCGCTGACCGTCCATCGTGCGTCTGCTTACTTGCCCGCCGGTGCTCGCACGGGGAACCGCAGTTCCGCCTGCACCGGATAATGATCCGAGGGCAGCACGCCACCGGGTTTCTGGTCCAGCGTGCTGAAGCTGTCCACGCTGAAACCGCGCACCAGGATCCAGTCCAGTTCCACCGTCGGCTTGCCGGTGAAATCATGGAAGGTCAGGCGCGGGCCATCGACCTTGCCGGCGAGTTTTCGAGCATCGCCCAACGCAGCGGTAAATGCCTTGTAGGTGTCACTGCCGGGCTCACTGTTGAAATCGCCGGTGACCACCACCGGGATGTCCTTGGGCAGTGTGGCCAGCCGCGAGACGATCAGCTTTGCGCCGAGGACGCGGCGCGGCTCATCTTCGTCACGGTAGGGCAGGTGGGTGTTGAACAGATAGAAGCGCTGCCCATCGGCCTGACGCTGGAACAGTGCCCAGGTCACCATGCGCGGGAACAGGTTGCCCCAGGTGATGCTGCCCGGCACGTCCGGTGTGTCGGAGAGCCAGAAGTCACCCGATTCGAGCACCTTCAGCCGCGCACTGTCGTACAGCACGCCCATGTGTTCGTCGCCGTTGCCGCCGCGGCGGTCCCTGCCGAACAGGGTGTAGCCGGGCAGGTGCGCGACCAGGTACTCGCCCTGTTTCTGCACCAGCTCCTGGGTGCCGATCACCTCGGGCTTCTGCTCACGGATCAGCGTGACCATCGCATCGCGGCGGTCCTCCCAGCGCTTTCCCGGATCGGTATCGGCCGGCGTGCGTACGTTGAACGACATCACCTTCAACGCATCGGGTGCCTGCGCCCAGGCGCTGGCCAGCGGGGCGGCGAACATCATCAGGGCCAGCAGCGCGGGCCGATGGAAACGAGACAGCATGTGGAATCCCTCCATTCCATGAAAACGTTCCCAAAGGGTCGCATGGAAGGGCAGGAAAAGGATATGCAGGACATGGCGGTTGATCGGCAGTGCCCCCTCAGCTCGACAGCAGGATCACGCCGATCGTCATATTGATCGCTGCCCCCAACACCAGCACCCACACCGTGGACAGGATCGTGTTCAACCAGGAGCGCTGCAGCGCGATCTTCAGCCACCCGGCCTGCACCACCGCATACCAGAGCGCGGCGAGCACGCCGACCGCGACGCCCAGCGTGGTCGACAGCTGGCCCGGCAGCCGCACGAACACCATGCTGGTGGACAGCGCCACCGCGAACGGTGCGGTCAGGTAGCACTGCATGAAAAACGGACGGCGCAGCGACTCGCGGGTCATCGGCACGTGCTTGCGACGCAACAGGTGCGTGGTGGTCACCAGGGGCCAGATCGCGAACGTGATCGAGCGGTACAGCAGCAGGCTCTCTTCATTGCCGAAGATCGAGTGCGACAGCGCCCCGGTGCCGACCACCTGCTGGTGCAGCATCAGCTCCACCCCGTGCGCGACCAGCACCGCCAGCATCAGGAACATGGGCGGGCTGATCGCATCGTCGAACTGGCGCTCCAGCTTTTCCTTCAGCTCGGTATCCACGTACTGGGCCATCCGCCGCGGATACACGATCACGCGGTACAGCGTGCGTGGGAAAAACAGGAACCAGGTGCACAGCTCGTAGAGGAACTCTTCCAGCGACCGCAGCAGTTTGAGGAAGTCCATCCCGGGGTCCTTGCAAGGGGGAAGCCAGCACCGCCGAGGATACCCGGGACAGGGCTCAGCGGATTGCGACTGTCAGGCTGTGCGGTGCCTTTTCATTGCGACGCGCCTGGGCACGCATCTGGTAGACCTGCACGACATAGGTGCCGGTGGTCGGCAACGTGCCGCTCCAGCGCCGCTTTTCGTCGTTGCTGCCCAGCGCCTCCCCCTGGCCGGGCGTCACGTCGGGCACGAACACATTGAAGTTGGCATTCGGGCTGCCATCGATCGTCACCGCCATGGTCTGGCCGGCGCGCGCGGCAATCGTGTAGCGGACGGTGTCATAGCCGGACAACGTGCCACGCACGGTGGCACTGCTGGCGCCCTTGGTGAAGTGCACGGGGGTGGTAGTGACCTTGTCCGCTGCGGTGGCCAGCATCGGCGTCAGGGCGAGCAGGGTGGTCAACAGCAGTGAGCGGAGCGGCGTCATGGCATGTCCTTGGTGGGGCCCGGCAAGGGCGTTTCGTCCCGAGCATGGGCGTGACCCCATCAAGGGATTGTCGATGCGCTGCGACCCTCGCCGCACTGCGATGAACGCAGCGTGCTCTACCGGTCTCGGTTTCCAGTGCGTTCTGAATTGTTTACGCAGGTGCCCGGCGCGTGCATGCACCAGCCTCTTCCACGCACACATGGGTAACGCCGGCAGGCCTAGCGTGGATTCACCGGCACCACTTCGATGCCGAACACCGGAGATACGGCAATGGCCAACACCTCGAACCCGCAGCAGGGTCAGAATGATCCGCAGCGCAATGCCCCGCAGCAGGGCCAGCAGGAGCAGCAGGATCAGCGCGATCGCGATGCCCAGAAGCAGCAGCAACAGCAGGACCAGGATCAGCAGGGCCAGCGCTCGGGCCAGCAGAGCGACCAGGAAGAATAAAACGGGTCCGCACGCACCGTGGCCCGGTCGGATTGGCCGGGCCGTTTGTGTTGCCGCCAGCGAGAGAGCATCGCGTGTTACTGAACGTCTTCCAGCGCTCGCCCGGCTGACCGGCTACCATGCCCGCATGAGCATCCCCGTACCAGATAGCAGCGTGCCGCGCCTGCTGGGTTTTGACGTCCCGACATTGCAGACCATTGTCGATCACGGCGCGGACGAGGCCATTGTCGCCATGCTCGATGTTGTTCCCGATGCCCACTGGTTGAAGCTGTTCGACGAACGGGTGGCCGCGCTCAAGGGCGAACTCGGCCTGGCCGGGGTCGAACTGGACGGCACTTCGATTCTGTTCTTCGGCTCCATCGCGGACAGCCGTCGCCTGGCGACCGCCGTGTCGGCCCTGATCAATGCCATCAACATGGAAGTGGCCGGCCACACCGATCCGTTCCAGCCGACGGCGCCGTAGCTCCTCACGAGTCGATACGGCACGTGCGCAGCAGCACGCTGTCACCCAGGCCCGCATCTGCCGTGCGGTACGGAGCAGGGCAGGTGCCGCGGATCTCGGTCACCCACAGCACCATCATGCCGACGATGCGATGGGCCTCGTTGGGCCACTGTGCGACCAGCCGATCATGGATCGCGTCATACACCGCCCAGCGCTCGGCGGCCGACACCCCGCCTGCCCAGCACTGCGCCAATTCGGCCTGCGCCAGCCGAAAAGCCTCTTTCTGTCCGTCCATAGCGTTCCCCCAACACAGTCCATATCGGACAGGCGCCTGCCTGCCCGGGTGAGCCCCCTGCAATGAGGTAAACGCAGTTGGGGCAGCGCAGCGGCCAGCGCGCAGTGCGCACACGGTGCGTCGCCGCAGGCTGAACGCGTGGGCGCCAGGTTGGTAAAACATAACAGGACGTCCTGTATAGTTACGATCCCGTCGCCCCCCTTTGCGCACCATGACCCCGACCAAGACCCAGCGCTGGAGCCTGCTGCTCACCGTTGCCGCCGGCCTGTTGCTGATCACCCTCGACAACTCGGTGCTCTACACCGCCTTGCCCACACTGACCAAGGAACTGGGCGCGACACCGCTGCAGGGCCTGTGGATCATCAACGCCTATCCCCTGGTGATGGCTGGCCTGCTGCTGGGTGCCGGTACTCTCGGCGACCGGCTGGGGCACCGGCGCATGTTCCTGATCGGCTTGGTGATTTTTGGGATCGCCTCGCTGCTGGCCGCGTTCGCGCCGGAGGCCAATCTGCTGATCGCCGCCCGCGCGCTGTTGGCCGTGGGCGCGGCGGCGATGATGCCGGCCACGCTGGCGCTGATCAGCCTGACCTTCGAGGACGAACGCGAGCGCAATCTGGCCATCGCCGTATGGGGCTGCATTTCCATCGTCGGCGCGGCCCTCGGCCCGATCGTCGGTGGCGTGCTGCTGGCGCACTTCTGGTGGGGCGCGGTGTTCCTCATCAATGTGCCGATCGTGCTGCTGGCCATGGTCGGGGCGGTGCTGTTCGCGCCCCATGGCACGCCCGATGCAAGCAAGCCGTGGGACCTGATCTCCTCGTTGCTCAGCCTGGTCGCCTTGTCCGGGCTGGTGGTGGCGATCAAGGAGGTTGCGCATGCGCCGCCGAACGGGGGGCTGGCAGCCGGTGCGGCGCTGGTCTTCGTGGTGGGGCTGGTGCTGTTCCTGCGCCGCCAGCGCCGGCTGCCGTACCCGATGCTCGACGTGGCCATCTTCCGTAACGCTCCGTTTCTGGCCGGCGTCCTGTCTGCGGCGTTCGCGATGTTCGCCATCGCCGGCCTGCAGTTGCTGACCACCCAGCGTTTCCAGCTGGTGGCCGACTACACCCCATTGCAGGCGGGCCTGCTGGTGTCTGTGGTGGCGATCGGGTGCCTGCCCAGCGCCATTTTCGGCGGCATGTTCCTGCACCGCGTCGGGCTGTTGCCGCTGATCACCGGCGGGCTGGGCGTGGGCACCGCCGGTGTGGTGCTGGTCGCGGCCACCTTCGGCGGCCACCTCGGCTGGACCCTCGCCGGATTGCTGCTGACCGGGCTGGGCATGGGCGCCACCATCTCCGTCGCCTCCACCGCGATCATCGGCAACGTGCCCCCGCATCGCGCTGGCATGGCCTCCTCGGTGGAGGAAGTGTCCTATGAGTTCGGCAGCCTGCTCGCGGTCTCTCTGCTGGGCAGCCTGATCGCCGCGCTGTATTCGGCCACCGTGACGCTGCCGGACGGTGTGGACGCCGGTGCGGGCCAGAGCATCCAGCAGGCGCTTGCACTGGCCGCACAACCGGGCGGCGACGCCGGGTGGCTGGCAGCAGCCAGCACCGCCTACGACGCCAGCTACGTTTGGGTACTGTATGTGATTGCCGGGGTGCTGCTGGTCGGCACCGTCACCACCGGCGTGCTGCTGCGCCGCCATGGCCCCGGCACGGCCACCACCGTCTCCCACGCCCACTGACCCATGCGCCCGAGCAACCGAACCAACATCCTGGATGCCGCCGTCCGCGTGATCGAACGCGACGGCATCACCGCACTGACCTTTGAAGCGGTCGCCAGCGAATCCGGCATCGCCCGGGGCGGGCTGCTGTATCACTTCCCCTCGCGCGATGCGCTGCTGCAGGGCATCCACCAGCACCTGGCCGGCGTGTGGGAGGCGAGCATGATCGAGGCCGCGGGCAAACCTGCCGACGCGGCAGAGCCCCCCGAGCGCTACCAGGCCTACGCGCTCACCTGCGCACAGACGGCTACCCGGGCCGAGCTGCAGCTGATGTTCGATGCAGCCGCCACCGACGAGAACATGCAGCCGTGGACCGAAGTGGTCGAGCGCTGGTCGCCGCCCACGCCGCAGGACCTGAGCGACCCGGCCGCGCTGGACCTGTTCATCGCCAAGCTCGCCGCCGACGGCATGTGGGTGTTCGAAGCGCTGTCGCGCTCGCGGCTGGCGCCGGAGGTGCGGCAGGCCATCGCTGACCGGATGGCACAGATGATCGCGGCCGCCTCCAAGACAGCGTGATGCCTGCCATGCGGGTACCCTTGGCGGTTCACTTCTTGAACAACGGGTCCGCCTGATGGATTACCAACTTGTGATCAAGTTCTGGCGCAAGTCGCTGGATGATGAGGCCTTCCTGGCCACGCTGGAGGCCGAGCTGACCACCGCGCTCGGCAAGGCCGCGACGCTGGACGGTTACGACGTCAGCGCGAAAGAGATCAACCTTTTCATGTTCACCGCGGATCCGCGCCCGACCTTCCGGAAGACCAAGGATGTGCTGGAGGCGATGGGCGTGCTGCACAGCGTGTCCGCGGCGTACCGGCTGGTGGGCGGTGCGCAGTTCACTTCGGTGTGGCCGCTGCGGATGGCGCGGAAGTTCACGTTGCCGTGAGGGGCTGAGCGGCTGTCTGGCTGGCGGGACACAGGCACAAAAAAGGCCGGGACCTTCGATTTCTCTAGGGTTCCAGCCTTTGATGCACCGTCGAAACGGCTAATTGGTGGAGGTGGGCGGAATTGAACCGCCGTCCGAAGGCACTCCATCCCCGGTACTACATGCTTAGCTCACCGTTGAATCTCATCCTGTGGCAGCACGGTGTGCAAAGCGCACCCCAGGACCAGCCTGCTTTAGTTAAGTCGTGACTGACAGGCAGCCATCACAACCGGTTCCGTGATAATGACCCTACATCTACGAGCACGGGCACAAGTAGGTTCGGGGGTTCGCCTAAGGCGGCTGTAGAACTAAACGCTAAAGCTGTTTTTAGGCAGCGATTGCGAAGTCGTTCGAACCGTAGTTGTCGTCGTTGGCAACTAAAAGTTTGCTGCTGGATTAACGAGGAAAGCTGCCCCCTCGGCATGCACCAAGTAACTTCACAACCCCCGTCGAAACCAATGCACCCCCGGTTTCTTCAAGAACCGCACTTCATCCGGAAAAACAGCACCGGAACTCTACTTGACGGAATGGATGCTACTCCAATCCAGCTGAACAGTCACCTTGGCCGTCTGCGGCTTACTTCTGCAGCTGGCGGCGGCTGTCGGCCTTGTGTCGGGCCTTTTCCTTCTTCAGGCGGTTGTGCTCGTTGCGCACGGTCATCGCCTGCTTCTTGGCCTGCGGTTCAACCCGGGCCATCAGCGATTCCACCTGGGCCACCAGGCGGCGGTGCTCCAGGCTGTCGTAGCTCTGGGTCTCCGAGGCGACGCGCTTGGCGTTGCGGATCAGGTAGGTCAGCACCTTGAGCAGCGCGGCCGGGTCCATGGCGCGGGCGAGTTCGTCAAAGATGAACTCCAGCGCCGCCACGTCGGCGCGCAGGGTGGTCAGTTCGTCCGCCGCCAGTGCGGGTGCCGGGGTAGTTTCGAGAGTCACGCGCGGATCCTTTCCGTATCAATGCGGGGATTCTGACAGTTGTGCGGGGTTGGCGGGGAAAGATCGTTATCCCGCTGGCGTCCGCGGCTCAGGTGGGGCGGGCACCCGGGTGAACGCGCGGACTACAATCCGGCCCCGGAAGAGTGGTTGCAGACAGGGACGAGGCGTTGAAGAAGCAGGTGTGGATTGCAGTGGCGGTGCTGGTGGTGGCGGCGATCGGAGCCGCCAGCGTTTGGCGGTCGACCTCGGGTGCGCAGGCGCCGGGCGGGGCAGGGCAGGCGTCGACACCGGCCGGACAGGCGGCCACGCCTTCGGTTGAAGCGGCGCCGACCGCCTCGACCAGACCGCCGCACCCCGTTCCCGATCTCGCCCGCACACGGGAGAGCCTGGAAATCGCCCAGGACCCCTTCAGCAGTGGTCATCCGGAGGAGCGGCGCTGGCTCGACCAGCACGGCTTCCCCAATGGCGCGCAATGGACCCGCTATCAGCAGGCCTCCGACGCCGAACTCGACCAGGCGGCGCGGGCAGGCGACACGGTGGCGGCCACAATGCTCGATGGGCGGCGGCTGGGCGCCGATCCGACGGCTGAAAGCCGTTTGCTGGCCGCGGGCGCGGACGGCGATCTGTTCGCGCTGAGTCTGCTGTCGTCCTGGAAGGCGGGCGCCCATGCGGCAGGGATTCCCGAGGCCTACGCGATATCCCGGGTGGCCGAGATGCGCGGCGATCTCACCGCAGCGTTGCACCGGGAGATGATGCTGGGGGCGCGGCTGAGCGGCGACCAGCGCCTGCTGGCGAGGCCGAGGCGCTGCATCTGAATCTGCATCTCAATGCGTTGTACCGCCAGAAGCACGGCGTGGACCCGCCGCCGGTGGAGATGCGGCCCTACCAAGCCGATCCGGAAGATACCGCGCGCTGACCGCGCGCCGCGCAGGGCCCTACAGCCGCTTGCGCAGATACAGGCGCTGATGACCCGGCGGAAAATCCTGCAGCCGGCCGAACACTTCATGGCCCTGCTTGAGGTAGAAGCCCTCCGCCTGCCAGGAGAAGGTATCCAGCGTCACGGCGTGCGCGCCGAGCGCGCGGGCCTGCTGCTCGGCATCGGCCAGCAGGGCCTGGCCTAATCCTTCGCCGCGGCGGGTGTCATCCACCCAGAGCGCATGCACCATCAGCCAGCCGCCACAGACATCAGCGGCGATCCCGGCCACAACGCGGCCGGCAGCATCACGGATGACCCGGTTGACCGGCTGGTCGTCCAGGGCGTCGCCACTGGCGGCCTGGTTGAAGGCCAGCAGGCCAGCGAACACCGCGCGGGTGTCCTCGGCGCTGGCGGGCTGGATCACCGGGGCGGGCGACGCCGGCGCCATCAGGCGTCGCGGTTGTGCCGGCGCATGGTGCGCGACTTCTCCCGCGCCCAGTCCCGGTCCTTCTCGGCATCGCGCTTGTCGTGGGTCTGCTTGCCCTTGGCCAGCGCGATCTCGAGCTTGATCTTGTTCTTGCTCCAGTACATCGCGGTGGGCACGATCGTGTAGCCATCGCGCTGCACCTTGCCGATCAGCTTGTCGATCTCACTGCGATGCAGAAGCAGCTTCCGCTCGCGACGGTCGTTGGCCACCATGTGCGAAGAGGCCTGGATCAACGGGGTGATCTGCGCGCCGATCAGGTAGATCTCGCCATCACGCACGTAGGCGTAGGCATCGATGATGTTGCCGCGCCCGGCGCGGATCGACTTGACCTCCCAGCCCTGCAGGGCCAGGCCGGCTTCGAAGCGATCTTCGATGTGGTACTCGTGACGGGCACGCTTGTTGAGCGCGATGGTTTTGTTGGCCGTCGCGTCCTTTGCTTTATCCTTGCCGCTGTTCTTGCTCATTCCCCTATTGTCTCCGATTCGGGCACGCCCGGTCGATTCATCAGACATCTGTATCGCATGCCAACTATCCGACGTAGTGCCCTGGTCGAACATTCGGCTGCCCGCATGTTCGACCTGGTCAATGATATTGACGCCTATCCGCGCCGCTTCCGCTGGTGTTCGGCCTCGCAGATCCTGGAGTCCGGCCCGGACCGCCTGGTCGCGCGCCTGGATCTGGGCTTTGGGTCGTTCTCGACCTGGTTCATGACCGAGAACACGCTGCAGCGCCCGCACAGCATCGATATGCAGCTTAAGGACGGGCCGTTCAAGCGTCTGCACGGGCGCTGGGAGTTCCATGCGCTGGCCGAGGACGCCTGCAAGGTCACGCTGACGCTGGAGTTCGAGCCGACCTCACGTCTGCTTGGTCCGGCCCTGGCGCTGGGCTTCCAGGGCCTGGCCGACCGCATGGTGAACGATTTCGTCCGCGTCGCCGACGCCCAGGACTGAGCGGTGATCACCGTCGAGGTGGTGCTGGCCTGGCCCGATCGGGCCGCGTCGCGGGTGCTGTCGCTGCCCGAAGGCGCCACGATCGCCGAGGCCATCGCGGTGGCCGCCATTGACGGCAGCGCGCCATGCCCGGCCGTAGCCGTGCACGGCCTGCTGGCCAAGCCGGATCAGGTGCTGCGCGAGGGCGACCGGGTCGAGCTGCTGCGTCCGCTGCTGGCCGACCCGAAAGACAACCGCCGCCGGCGCGCACGCGCCGGCAGCTGAGTGAAGAAGGCAGGCCTCAGCGGCCGCGCTTCTTCTTGTCCTTGGGCAGGTTGCGGCCGAACTGGCGCAGCGTGCTGCGGGCCAGCTGGGCGTCGTCGCTGGCGAAGTACTCGCCGTCCCAGCGGGTGACCGCATCGTTCTCGAAGTAGACGGTGAAGTTCTTCACTTCCGTCTTGCCCACGCGGTTCACGCGCTGGCTGGCGGTGTAGTCCCAGCGCTGGGCGTGGAACGGGTCCGGGATGGAGGGCGTGCCAAGCAGGGCGTTGACCTGCTGCTTGCTCTGGCCCACCTGCAGCTGACCGACGGCCTGCTCCCGGATCAGGTTGCCCTGATAGATGGGTTGCTTGTAAATGATGCCGCAGCCCGTGGTGGACAGGGCAACGGCGGCGACCAGCAGGAGATTGCGCATCGGGGAATGGCGTTTGGGGAAATCGAGTCGATGATACACTCCCGACGTGTCGCCGCGACCCAATCCGAGGCAGCTGGCGCTAAATCGCCAATGAACGGAGAACTATGGAAACCCACGACCTGCGCAAAGTCGGCCTCAAGGTGACCCACCCGCGTATGCGGATCCTGGCGCTGCTCGAGCAGCGCAATGCCAGCCACCACATGACCGCCGAAGACATCTACCGCCAGCTGCTGGAGCACGGTGATGAGATCGGCTTGGCCACGGTGTACCGGGTGCTGACCCAGTTCGAGGCCGCCGGCCTGGTGCTGAAGCACAATTTCGAAGGCGGCCAGGCCGTCTACGAGCTGGATCGCGGTGGCCACCACGACCACATGGTCGATGTGGACAGCGGCAAGATCATCGAATTTGAAAGCCACGAGATCGAAGAGCTGCAGCGCAAGATCGCGGCCGACCATGGCTACGAGCTGGAAGAGCACTCGCTGGTGCTCTACGTGCGCAAGAAGCGCCGGTAACGGGCCGCTGGCGACCCGGATGCGATCAAAAAACCCCGGGCATGCCCGGGGTTTTTGCTTTCAGCGCCAGGCGCCGGATCCGGCGGGGAGCCGGCCAGCGGCCGGCACTACCCATCACGGGGCCCTCAGACCTGCAGCAGCTTGCGCGCCGCAGCCCGGGCTTCCTTGCTGACTTCCACGCCGCCCAGCATCCTGGCCAGCTCTTCCTCGCGGGCCTTGGTATCCAGCTTCTCGACCGCGCTCTGGGTCATGCCGTCCACCGGCGCCTTGCTGACCCGGTAGTGGGCGTGGCCCTTGGAGGCGACCTGCGGCAGGTGGGTGACGCACAGCACCTGACGCTTCTCGCCCAAGGCGCGCAGCTTCTGCCCGACGATATCGGCCACGGCGCCGCCGATGCCCGAATCGACTTCGTCGAAGACCATGGTCGGCACCGCATCCAGGCCCAGCGCGGCCACTTCGATCGCCAGCGAGATACGGGACAGCTCACCGCCCGAGGCGACCTTGCGCAGGGCACGCGGCGGCTGGCCGGCGTTGGCGGCGACCAGGAACTCGACCCGCTCGGCGCCGTTCGGGTCCGGCTTGACCACGGTCTGCGGCTCGATCTCGATCAGGAACTGGCCGCCGCCCATGCCCAGCTCGCCGATCAGGGTGGTGGTGGTGTCTGACAGGGCCTTGGCGGCCTTCCGGCGGCTGGCGCTGAGCACCTCGGCCACGGTCTTCCACTGGCCAGCGGCACGGTCGATCTCGCCGGCCAGGACCTGCAGGCGCTCGTCGGCACCGCGCAGCTGCTCGACTTCGGCTTCCATGGCGTCGCGATGCTCGCCCAGCCCTTCCATCGGCACGCGGTGCTTGCGGGCGAGGTCGTGCAGGCGGCCGAGACGGCGCTCGATATCCTCGAACTGCTCCGGGTCGGCATCCAGGTCGTCATGGACGCGGTCGAGCAATGACAGCGCTTCGTCCAGCTGGATGGCGGCGCTGTCGAGCAGGGCATCGACCTCGCCGAGCCGGCTGTCGTGTTCGGCCACGCGGGCCAGATCATGCCGGGTCTGCTGCAGCAGCTGCAGCACCGAGACCTCGTCATCGCCATTGAGGCGGCTGACGGCCACGTCGCAGGCGCCGATCAGCGCGCTGGCATGGGCCTGGCGGCGGTGGCTGCTGCCCAGGGTGGCGATCGAGGCCGGGTCCAGGTCTTCGCGCTTGAGCTCGCTGAGCTGGTGTTCCAGATAGCCGATCCGGTCGCTCACGTCGCCCTGGCGCGAGAGCGCCTCGGCTTCGTCCACCAGCGTCTGCCAGCGTGCGGCGGTCTGGCGGACCTGGGCGCGCTCGGCATCGTTGCGGGCAAAGGCATCCAGCAGCGAGAGCTGCGAGGGGCGCGAGAGCAGGGCCTGCTGTTCGTGCTGGCCGTGGATCTCGACCAGCATGCTGGCCAGCTCGGTCAGCTGGGTCAGCGTCACCGGGCGGCCGTTGATGAAGGCGCGCGAGCCACCGTCGGCACGGATCACCCGTCGCAACTGGCACTGTTCTTCGTCGTCCAGCTCGTTGTCGCGCAGCCACTGGCGCGCCGGGGCGTCGGCCAATGGCGCGAATTCGGCCGAGAGCTCGGCGCGCGCGGCGCCGTGGCGGACCACGCCGCTGTCGGCGCGCAGCCCGGACAAAAAGCCCAGCGCGTCCACCATCAGCGACTTGCCCGCGCCGGTTTCACCTGAGACCACGGTCATGCCGGCGCCGAATTCCAGCTCGGTGGCGCGGACGACCGCGAAATCCTTGATCGATAGATGTCTAAGCATGGTCTACGTTGTACACGAGGGGCGTCTCCAAGCCGCGCACGCTAGCATGGGCGGGGGGCGTCTCCAATGACTTGCCAACGCCCCGTGCAGCCATTATCTAAGTGGGCGTCTCACAGGCTGATTCCATGCATCCTTCCGCGTCCCATCTCGCCCCGCGTGCCCGCCATCTGCTGCGGACGCTGATCGCGCGCCACATCCAGGATGGCGAACCGGTCGGCTCGCAGACCCTTGCCCGGCATGCCGGCCTGGACGTCAGTCCGGCCACGATCCGCAACATTCTGGGCGACCTGGAAGACCTGGGCCTGCTCAGCTCGCCGCATACCTCGGCCGGTCGGGTGCCGACCGCGCACGGCTACCGGGTGTTCGTGGACAGCCTGGTCAAGATGCAGCCGCCGGGCGAGGGCGAGCTCAGCCGCCTGCGCACCGAGCTGGCCACCGGCACCGGCACCCAGGCCCTGCTCGGCAGTGCCTCGGAGCTGCTTTCGGCGATGAGCCATTTCGTCGGGGTGGTCAGCGCCCCGCGCCGGGAGCAGTTCGCGTTCCGGCATATCGATTTCGTGGCGCTGGACGCGCGCCGGGTGCTGGCGATCCTGGTGTTCGCCGACAACGAGGTGCAGAACCGGGTGATCGAGCCTCGCCGCGGCTTCAACCCCGGCGAGCTGGAGCAGGTCGCCAACTACCTCAATGCGAACTGCGCCGGTCGGCCGCTGGCCGAGATCCGGGCCCGGCTGCTGCTGGAGCTGCGCGATGCGCAGTCGGAAATGGAGCAGTTGCTGGCGCACAGCATCGAGCTGGCCGAGCAGGCGATGGTGCCGCCGGCCGATGACATGGTGCTGGCCGGGCAGACCCGCCTGATGGGCGTGCAGGACCTGTCCGATCTGGAGCGCCTGCGCGAGCTGTTCGATGTGTTCGCCAGCAAGCGCGAGATCCTGCAGTTGCTCGAGCGCACCATCCAGGCCCCGGGCGTGCGCATCTTCATCGGCGAGGAGACCGGGGTGATGCCGCTGGAGAGCGTCTCCCTGGTCACCGCCCCGTACTCGGCCGATGGCCAGGTGCTGGGGGTGCTGGGGGTGATCGGCCCGAAGCGGATGGCCTACGACCGCATGATCCCGCTGGTGGAAGCCACCGCCCAGGTGCTGGGGGCCGCGCTGGGCTCGCCCGCGGGCGGCGGATTGTCCCGCGATCGCGCATAAAGCGGCCCTGGACTCTTGAATCCCGTAGCCGCGCCCACATAGGGGTGGGTGGAGGCGGAGAGTCACCGCCAAGGATCCGGAAATGAACCAAGATCAGTCAGATATCGCATCCCAGAATCCCGCCGGCGAGCCGGGCGCTGAGCCGTCCCTGCAGCAGCAGCTGGACAGCCTGCACAACGAGCTGGCCCTGCTGCGTTCGGAGTCGCTGCGCGAACGCGCCGACCTGGACAACCAGCGCAAGCGCGTTGCCCGTGACGTGGAACAGGCGCGCCGCTTCGCCAATGAAAAGCTGCTCGGCGAGCTGCTGCCGGTGTTCGACAGCCTCGATGCCGGCCTCAATGCCGCCGGCAGCGAGCCGAGCCCGCTGCGCGAAGGTCTCGAACTGACCTACAAGCAGCTGCTCAAGGTCGCCGCCGACAATGGCCTGACCCTGCTCGACCCGACCGGCCAGACCTTCAACCCGGACCACCACCAGGCCATCAGCCAGGTCGACGCGCCCGGCGCGGCGCCCGGCAGCGTGGTGCAGGTGTTCCAGAAGGGCTACCTGCTCAACGACCGCCTGCTGCGGCCGGCGCTGGTCGTGGTGGCCCGCGACTGACCCACGGGTCGGTCCGCCGGGCCGGGCCCGGCGGTCCGACCGGACGCTGAACGCGTTGGGTCGCCATCGAACACTGTGTTTGATGGACGGCTTGAAAGTGTCCGCAGCGTCCCACACATCCCATTCATAACCCGGCAGCTGCCGGATGTACCCAGAACTTTCAGGAGTCTCCCTCATGGGCAAGATCATTGGTATCGACCTCGGCACCACCAACTCGTGTGTGGCGATCATGGACGGCGGCAAGGCCCGCGTCATCGAAAATTCGGAAGGCGATCGCACCACGCCCTCCATCGTCGCCTACACCAAGGACGGCGAAGTCCTGGTCGGCGCCTCGGCCAAGCGCCAGGCGGTGACCAACCCGAAGAACACCTTCTACGCTGTCAAGCGCCTGATCGGCCGCAAGTTCACCGACGCTGAAGTCCAGAAGGACATCGCGCACGTGCCCTACGGCATCCTGGCCCATGACAACGGCGACGCCTGGGTCCAGACCAGCGACGGCAAGAAGATGGCCCCGCAGGAAATCTCCGCCCGCGTGCTGGAGAAGATGAAGAAGACCGCCGAAGCGTTCCTGGGTGAGACCGTCACCGAGGCCGTGATCACCGTGCCGGCTTACTTCAATGACAGCCAGCGCCAGGCCACCAAGGACGCCGGCCGCATCGCCGGTCTGGAAGTCAAGCGCATCATCAACGAGCCGACCGCTGCTGCCCTGGCCTATGGCCTGGACAAGGGTGACGGCCGTGACCGCAAGATCGTTGTGTACGATCTGGGCGGCGGCACCTTCGACGTGTCGATCATCGAGATCGCCAACGTCGACGGTGAGAAGCAGTTCGAAGTGCTGGCCACCAACGGTGACACCTTCCTGGGCGGCGAAGATTTCGACAACCGCGTCATCGAGTACCTCGTCGACGAGTTCAACAAGGACCAGGGCATCGACCTGCGCAAGGATCCGCTTGCCCTGCAGCGCCTGAAGGACGCCGCCGAGCGTGCCAAGATCGAGCTGTCCACCAGCCAGCAGACCGAAGTGAACCTGCCGTACGTCACCGCTGACGCGTCGGGCCCGAAGCACCTGAACATCAAGCTGACCCGCGCCAAGCTGGAAGCGCTGGTGGAAGACCTGATCAAGAAGTCGATCGAGCCGTGCCGCATCGCGCTGAATGATGCCGGCCTGCGTTCGAGCGACATCGGTGAAGTGATCCTGGTCGGCGGTCAGACCCGCATGCCGAAGGTGCAGCAGGCCGTGACCGAGTTCTTCGGCAAGGAACCGCGCAAGGACGTCAACCCGGACGAAGCCGTGGCACTGGGTGCTGCGATCCAGGGCGGCGTGCTGGGCGGCGACGTCAAGGACGTGCTGCTGCTGGACGTGACCCCGCTGTCGCTGGGCATCGAGACCCTGGGTGGCGTGTTCACCAAGATCATCGAGAAGAACACCACCATCCCGACCAAGGCCTCGCAGGTGTTCTCCACCGCCGAGGACAACCAGTCGGCCGTGACCGTGCACGTGCTGCAGGGTGAGCGCGAGCAGGCCCGCTTCAACAAGTCGCTCGCCAAGTTCGACCTGTCCGGCATCGAGCCGTCGCCGCGCGGTCTGCCGCAGGTGGAAGTGTCCTTCGACATCGACGCCAACGGCATCCTGCACGTGTCGGCCAAGGACAAGAAGACCAACAAGGAACAGAAGGTCGAGATCAAGGCAGGTTCGGGTCTGTCCGAGGACGAGATCGCGCGCATGGTCGCCGACGCGGAAGCCAACCGCGAAGAAGACAAGAAGTTCCATGAGCTGGTCCAGGCCCGCAACCAGGCTGACGCGCTGATCCACGGTACCCGTACCGCGATCACCGAGCACGGCAGCAAGGTCGGTGGCGATGTGATCGGCAAGGTGGAGTCGGCCCTGGCCGATCTGGAAACCGCGATGAAGAGCGACGACAAGGCACAGATCGAAGCCAAGTCGAAGGTGCTGGAAGAAGCCGGCCAGGCCCTGTTCGCGGCCTCCGCGGCGGCCGAGCAGGGCGGCGCGGCACCGGGCCCGGATGCCGGTGGCAACAGCGGCGCGCACGACGATGTGGTCGACGCCGAGTTCACCGAAGTCAAGGACGACAAGAAGTCCTGATCCGGACACGACACGGGACGTTGCGCAGGCAGCGTCCCGTTGTCCTATCCCCCTTCTGGTCCTGACAGCCGTCTCCCGGCCTGTCGGGGCGCCCGGCGAAAGAGCGGACCTGGTGCCGCTCTTCCGCTTTGACGAATCCCGACTTCCGGAACCCGATTCAAGTTATGAGCAAGCGCGATTACTACGAAGTGCTGAGCGTGTCCCGCACCGCCAGCGATGAAGAACTGAAGAAGGCCTATCGCCGTTGCGCGATGAAGTTCCATCCGGACCGCAATCCGGGTGACAACGAGGCAGAGGCCGCCTTCAAGGAATGCAAGGAAGCCTACGAAACCCTGTCCGACGGCAACAAGCGCCGGATGTACGATGCCCACGGCCATGCGGCATTCGAGCACGGCATGGGCGGCGGTGGCGGTGGTCCGGGTGGCCCGGACATGGGCGATATCTTCGGTGACATCTTCGGCAACATCTTCGGCGGTGGCGCCGGTGGTGGTGGTCCGCGCCAGGCCCGTCGTGGCGCCGATATCGGCTACGTGATGGAACTGGACCTGGAAGAAGCGGTGATGGGCGTGGAGCGCCGCATCGAGATTCCGAGTCTGGTCGAGTGTGATGACTGCAACGCCAGCGGTTCGGAAGACGGCAAGGTCGAGACCTGTTCGGTCTGCCGTGGCCAGGGCCAGGTGCGCATCCAGCGCGGCATCTTCGCGATGCAGCAGGCCTGCCACCACTGCAACGGCCGTGGCCAGATCATCCAGAACCCCTGCAAGACCTGTCACGGCAATGGCCGTGTCGAGGAAGACAAAGTGTTGTCGGTCAAGGTGCCCGCGGGCGTCGACACCGGCGACCGCATCCGTCTGTCCGGTGAAGGCGAGGCCGGTCCGGCCGGCACCCCGGCGGGCGATCTGTATGTGGAAGTGCGGGTGCGCGAGCACGCGATCTTCCAGCGCGACGGCGACGACCTGCACTGCGAAGTGCCGATCCGCATCTCGCAGGCGGCCTTGGGCGATACCGTCCGTGTAGCGACCCTCGGCGGCTATGCCGAGATCCGCATTCCGGCCGAGACCCAGACCGGCAAGTTGTTCCGCATGCGTGGCAAGGGCGTGCGTTCGGTACGCAGCCGCAGCGAAGGCGACCTGTACTGCCGCGTGGTGGTGGAGACCCCGGTCAACCTCACCCCGGAGCAGCGCAAGCTGCTGGAACAGTTCGAAACCACCTTCACCGGTGAGGAAGCGCGCAAGCATTCGCCGAAGTCGGCGACCTTCATCGATGGCGTGAAGGGCTTCTGGGACCGGATGACGTCGTAAGCGTCACGGGTTTCAGTGAATTACCGAAGGCCCCCTGGAAACAGGGGGCCTTTTTTGTGCGCGCAGACCGGGGGGTAGAGCCACCCCATGGGTGGCTGCACGCGGTGCCGGGTGGATCGACAGCCACCCATGGGGTGGCTCTACCGTGGATCGACAGCCACCCCTGGGGTGGCTCTACCGTGGATCGACAGCCACCCATGGGGTGGCTCTACCGTGGATCGACAGCCACCCATGGGGTGGCTCTACCGTGAATCGACAGCCACCCATGGGGTGGCTCTACCGGGCGGCACCGGGCGTAAAATGTCGGCATGAACGAATCCCTCGAAAGCCACCTGGTCCACGGCCGCCGCCAGCGCCCGGACGGTCCGTCGCCGGTCGACGTCATCTCGGTGCAGTCCCAGCTCGTTTACGGCTATGCCGGCAACAGCGCGGCCGTGCCGCCGCTGCGCGCGCTGGGCGTGCGCGTGGCCGAAATCCCCACCACGCTGCTCAGCAATGCGCCGTTCTACGACACCACGCGCGGCCGCGTGCTGCCCTCGGACTGGTTCGCCGATCTGCTGCTGGGCGCGGGTGAGCGCGGCCTGCCGCAGCGCGCCCGCATGCTGGTCTCCGGCTATTTCGGCAGCGTCGGCAATGGGGCGGCCTTCGCCGACTGGCTCGATGCGGTGCTGCCGTCTTCGCCGCAGCTGCGTTATTGCCTGGACCCGGTGATTGGCGACACCCACACCGGCCCTTACGTCGAGCCGGGCCTGGAAAAAGTCTTCGCCGAACGTCTGCTGCCGCATGCCTGGCTGGTCACGCCGAATGCCTTTGAACTCGGCCGCCTGACCGGCATGCCCAGCCTGGCCCAGGACGATGCGATCGCCGCCTCGCAGGCGCTGTTGGCGCGCGGTCCCGAGTGGGTGCTGGCGCACAGCGTCGGCGGCGATCCGGGTCAGCTGGTCACGCTCGCGGTGAGCCGTGACGCGATCTGGCGCTGGTCCTCGCCGCATCTTCCGGTGGACGTCGCCGGCACCGGCGATGTGCTGATGTCGTTGCTGGTCGCGTTCCTGCTGCGTGGGGAAACCTTCGAACAGGCGATCTCACGCGCCATCGCCGGCGTGCATGTCGCGCTGGAGACCACGCTGGCCAACGGGCATGAAGAGTTCGATGTGCTGGCGGCGGCGCCGGCGGCACTGGCACTGCCGGATCGCTTCGTCGCCGAGCGCCTGGCGTGAGTCTGACACCGGTGGTTGGCATTGTCGGCAGCGACGGTGCCTACGGGCGCTGGCTGCGCCGCTTCCTGGAGCAACGCCTCGGCCTGGAAGTGATCGGCCATGACCCGGCCGACCCCGCGTCGGACAGTCCGGAAACGCTGCTTGATCGCGCCGACGTGTTGATCTTCTCGGCGCCGATCCGGCACACGCCCGCGTTGATCGCCGAGTACGTTGCGCGCTCGGCTGGTCGCGAAGCCGGTCGTCTGTGGTTGGATGTCACCTCGGTCAAATCGGCCCCGGTCGAGGCGATGCTCGCTTCGCAGGCCGAGGTGGTGGGGCTGCATCCGATGACGGCTCCGCCCAAGGCACCGACGCTGAAGGGCAGGGTGATGGTGGTCTGCGAGGCGCGCCTGACGCAGTGGCAGCCGTTCGTGCAGCAGCTGCGCGAGGCACTGGAGGCGGAGTGCGTACGTGCCACGCCCGAGCATCACGACCAGGTCATGGCGCTGGTGCAGGCGATGGTGCATGCCACCCACCTGGCCCAGGCCGGTGTGCTGCGCGAGTACGCGCCGATACTCGGTGCCTTGCCGGCCTTGATGCCGTACCGCTCGGCCTCGTTCGAGCTGGATACCGCGATCATCGCGCGCATCCTCTCGCTCAATCCGGCGATCTACGAAGACATCCAGTTCGGCAACCCGCACGTGGCGCCGATGCTGGACCGCCTGTTGGCGCAGTTGCAGCAGTTGCGGGCACAGCTGGAGCAGGGCGATGACGCGGCGCGCGCGGCGTTCCGCCAGCAGTTGCTGCTGGACAACCGTGACAGCATGGGTGCGGAGGTGCTGGCCGACGGCAACTACACCTTCGAGCGGGTCGGCTACCTGCTGGCCGATCTGACCGAACGCAACGCGATCAGCGTGCACCTGCCCGAAGACCGGCCCGGTTCACTGCGTGAGTTGCTGCATGTGTTCGAGCGGCACGGCGTCAGCCTGGCCTCGATCCATTCCTCGCGGACGCCGGCAGGCGAGGTGCACTTCCGGGTGGGGTTCGTGGTGGGCAGCGATGCCCTTGCGCTGCAGGCGGCGGCCATCGAGATCGATGCCTCGGGTATCGGCCGCGTGCTGGTGCGCTGACACGGTGCGCTGCAGCATTCATCCACAGGGGGTGTGGATGATCTGCGCACAAACATGTGGATAAGTGCGTACGCGCCTTGCAGTAAAAGGCTGTCAAGATGCTTGGTCAAAAATTGACCAACATCCGCGTAACTTTTTTTCAACGCCTCAGGTGACGAGGGTGAGCTCGCCGCCTGCCGTCCGGAACTCACGGCCGTCGCGGATCAGATGGCGGCCATCGGCCAGCTCGTAACGCGCGCTCTGGCCGGTGCCTGGAGCGGCATCTGCCTGCTCATCCTTGAACTCGATGATGACGTAATCGTCGCCGTTGGCGTCGGTGGCGGGGAACTGTCGGAACGACATGAAACACCTCCTGCAGCGCATCCAGTGAGGGCTGCAGGATGCGATGGCCGGTGTTACCGGCCCGTCATCAATCGATGAATTGCAGGCGCGCCAGTTCGGCGTAGAGACCGCCCTCGGCCAGCAGCTCGGCATGCGTGCCCTGGGCGACGATGCGGCCGTGGTCCATGACCACGATGCGGTCAGCCTTCAGCACGGTGGCCAGGCGGTGCGCGATCACCAGCGTGGTGCGACCGGCCATCAACCGCTCCAGCGCCTGCTGCACCGCGCGCTCGCTTTGTGCATCCAGTGCACTGGTGGCTTCATCGAGGAGCAGGATCGGGGCGTCCTTGAGCAGGGCGCGCGCGATCGCGATGCGCTGCTGCTGGCCGCCGGACAGGCGCGCACCGCGCTCGCCCAGCTCGCTGGTATAGCCTTCGGGCAGGGCCTGCAGGAATTCATCGGCCTCCGCGGCTTCGGCCGCGCGCTGCACTTCCTCGTCCGTTGCCTCCAGGCGGCCATAGCGGATGTTCTCGAACGCACTGCTGGCAAACAGGGTCGGCTGCTGCGGCACCAGCGCCAGCTGTTCGCGCAGCTGCGCCGGATCGACCTCGCGCAGATCCACGCCATCGACCAGGATGCGACCGGCCGCGGGATCGTGGAAGCGCAGCAGCATCGACAGGATGGTGCTCTTGCCTGCGCCGGAGGGGCCGACCAGCGCGACCGTTTCACCCGGGCGCACGTGCAGATCCACATGGTCCAGCGCAGCGGTATCCGGGCGCTGGGGGTAGTGGAACACCACATCCTCGAAACGGATCTCGCCGCGCAGTGGCTGCGGCAACGGGGTGGGATGGGCCGGGGCGGTGATCTCCACGTCTTCCTGCAGCAGTTCGGCGATGCGACCCATGCCACCCGACGCACGCTGCAGCTCGTTCCAGACCTCGGCCAGCGCGCCGACCGAACCGCCGCCGATCAGCGCATACAGCACGAACTGGCCCAGCGTACCGGCGCTCATGTTGCCGTCGATCACTTCGTGCGCGCCCAGCCACAGCACGCCGACGATGGCGCCGAACACCAGCACGATGGCGCTGGCGGTGACGATCGACTGGGCGCGGATGCGGCGGCGTGCGGCACCGATCGCATCGCCCAGCGCGGCATTGAAGCGGCCGCGCTCATACGGTTCGCGGGCGTGGGCCTGGACGGTGCGTACCGCCCCCAGGGTTTCCGAGGCCAGGCTGTTGGCATCGGCGATGCGGTCCTGGCTGGCGCGCGCGATGTTGCGCAGGCGGCGGGCGCCGATGATGATCGGCAACACCGCCAGCGGAATGCCGACCAGCGACCACGCCGCCAGGTGCGGGCTGGTCACGAACAGCATCACCAGGCTGCCGACCACGGTCACGCTGCTGCGCAGGGCCACCGACATGGTCGAGCCGATCACGCTGCGCAGCAGTTCGCTGTCGGCGGTCAGGCGCGAGACCAGCTCGCCGCTGCGGCTGCGGTCGTGGAAGCCGGCACCCAGCGTGATCAGATGGGCGTACAGGCGGCTGCGCAGATCGGCGACCACCTTTTCGCCCAGCAGCGAGACGAAGAAGAAGCGCGCGGCGGTGGCCAGGGCCAGCACCACCGCGACCAGGAACAGCAGCGCGAAGGCCTTGTTGATCTGGCCGCCGCTGGTGAAGCCGTGGTCGATCATCTGGCGCACCGCGACCGGCAGGCTCAGGGTGGCCACCGAGGACACCGCCAAGGCCACCAGCCAGGCGCTGAACAGCCCAACGTGCCGGCGGACGAACGGCCACAAGGTGTTCAAGCTGCCCAATCGGCGCATCGGCGTGTCGTTCGGAACGGGTGCGTCAGTCATTCGATGGGCCTGGTTCGATGCGGGATTCAATACGGACACGATCACGAGTGGCGTCGCGGAGGCGGTTTTTCAACGGTTCGACCTGATCTGCCGGCAAGCGCAGGTGCAGGTTCACGCCGTCGGCGGTGAACGCTTCGTCCACTTTCTCGGCCAGATGGGCGCCCAGGGCGGCATGCAGCGGGCCCAGATCCTCGAAGCCGGCCTGCACGTCCAGCTCGGCCATGGCGATCAGGGGCAGCCGCGGGGCTACCCGCAGGCACTCGGCGGCAGTGCCGCCATAAGCACGGACCAGGCCGCCGGCACCGAGCTTGATGCCGCCGTACCAGCGTGTCACCACGACCATCACGCGATCGAAGCCCTGGCCATCAATGGCGGCCAGGATCGGGCGTCCGGCGGTGCCGGACGGCTCGCCGTCGTCGCTGGAGCGGTAGTCGTTGCCGTAGCGGTAGGCCCAGCAGTTGTGGGTGGCATCGGCGACGGCGACCTGCTGCAGGAACGCCAACGCAGCGGCTGCATGCTGGATTGGCGCGGCATGGGCGATGAAGCGGCTGTGCTTGATCTCCAGGCTGTGGCTGACGGGGGTGGCGAGCGTATCGGGCATTCCCATCATTCTAGTGGGGATGCCTGATCACCGTACGCGCCGTCTCAGTTCTCGAGCAGCTGGCGAAGGTCGCGCGGGATGCGCACTTCCGGGTATTGCTGCAGGTAGCGCTCCAGGCTGGCGCGTGCGGTATCCACATCGCCGGCATCACGCCGCTCGCGGATGCGCTTGAGCCACTGCTTGCGCGGCAGGCTGGCATCGGCAGCGACGGCCTGATGCAAAGCCTGCACGGCATCGTCAGGCGAGGCGGGGGCCGCCATCGGCGCGGCGGCGCGGCGCATCACGCCGGGAGCGCTGGGTGCGGGTTTGGCCGGCGGTGCGTTTTTGAGTGCGGCACGCGGCGCAGCGCGCTCGATCGTCGAACCGGTCACCACGACGCTGTCCAGCGCCGGTTCGCTTGTGTCCATGGCATACCCCGAGGCTGCCTGCGGTGCCGGGGCCGACATCATTGGCGCCGGGGCCTGCACCGGTGCCGGGGCGGGCGGTCCTGGCGGTGCGGGCGCGGCGATGGCCTCGGGGCGGGGCGAGGACATGTCCCGCCCACGCTCGGTCGCAGGCGGTGCGGCGGCTGGGGCAGGTTCGAGCGCCGTTGTCTTTGCCGCGCGCGGCTGCTGGACCGCCGGCGGTGCCGCGGCGGGGGGCGGTGGCGGCGCGGCCTCCATCGCCGGCGCAGTCCCGGTCACCGCGGTGCTGGATGCCGGTGCGGCGACCGGTTCGGCCAACGGCGGGGCGGGCGGGTCTTCGGGCTTGAGCTGCCAGGCGATGCCCACGGCGAAGATCACCGAGGCGGCCAGCCCGAACACGGCCGGCAGGCGTGAGCGCGGCCGTCGCGCAGGCACGGCGGTGTCCGGCGGCAGCGTCCAGGTGGCAGCGTCTGCGGCCGGTGCTTCCACTGCCGTACGGGCGGCCGCAAGCACCGCCTCGTCGATCGCCGGCGCCGGGCCGGTGGCACTCGGGCGACCCAGCAGCCGGGCCAGTTCGCGTTCTTCCGGGGTCAGTGGATCCGGGCGGTTCATCCGCTCAACCCCGTCCGCAGTTTGTCCATGGCATAGCGCAGCCGTGATTTGACTGTCTCACGGCCGACACCGGTGATCTCGGCAATCTCTTCCAGGCTCAGTTCCTGTTCCAGGCGCAACTGCAGGACCTCGCGCTGCTCGGGCGGCAGCTGCTCCATGGCCAGCTGCAGCTGGCGGCGTTGTTCGAACTCGGACAGCTGGGTTTCCGGCGTGCGCGCATCGGCGATCGCCGCGACCCGCTCATCGGCGTCGATCGGTGCTGCAGGCCGGTGCCTGGCCGCACGCCAGTGGTCGTTGAGGCGGTTGTGGGCGATCCGGAACAGCCAGGTGGTGAAGGCGGCGTCCGGCTGCCAGCCGGCGCGCGCGGCGATCACGCGCTGCCAGACGTCCTGGAACATCTCATCGGCCAGCGCGCCGTCGCGCAGCTGGCGCAGCAGGAAGCTGTACAGACGGCCGCGATGACGGCCATACAGCGCCTCGAATGCACGCAGGTCGCCGCCGGCCCAGGCCAGCATCAGCGCTTCATCGGTCGGCAGGGCAAGGGCGTCCACGCCGCACAGAGTAAGCGCTGCGGGGGTGTTCGCATAGTCGATGGCGCGCGGGGCGGCAGAGCGGGATGGCATGGTGATGACCTGGGGCACAGCACGAACAACGTCCAGCAGCGCCGGACGGGGTTGAAGCGCTTCCATTGCCCCCCGGTCCGCGCGTTATGCTCGCAGGACAGGGGCGGTGCCGGGCAGTCGGCACGCGAGAGATGAGCAACGTGACCAGCCAGATGGTGACCTCTTCAGTGCAACGGGACGGTGATGCGGTGATCCCTGCCGCGGTCGCCACGGCGTTGTGCGCCCTGTTGCCGGCAGGGGCGGCGATCACGCTGGCCTGGTCGGATCCGGTGCTGGGCGAGGGTGCCCTGGCCCATCCTGAGGGCCGCAGCCCGCCGGCGGGCCCTGGTCCCGCGCGGCGTCAGGCGGCCTCGGCCGGCATGGCGCTGCAGCAGTGCTGGAACCACAGCGGCGCCGCCCTGACGCTGGACGTGACCCCGGCCGCCGGGACGACACCGCCGGACACCTGGTGGGCGTTGGCGCGCTCCCTGTTCCAGAGCACCCTGCTGCTGGCGCGGCAGCGCCGCGAGATCGCCTCCCTGGAAGACTCCAAACGCCTGCAGCAGGCGCTCTATGAAATCGCCGATCTGGCCGGTGCGGACCTGGAAATGGCCGAGATGCTGCGCCACTTCCATCGCGTGCTCAATTCGCTGATGTACGCGCAGAACTGTTTCATCGTCGAATACGACGACATCCGCCACCGGGTCCGCTTCCTGTATTTCGCCGATCAGAAAGATGATTTCGTTGCCGACCCGGATCGCAGCTACGAAGAGCATGAAATGCCACGCAGCCTCACCTTCGCGCTGCTGCGGCATGGTGAGCCGTTGAGCGGTCCCTCGCGGGAACTGCTGGCCGTCCTTGATGACGAACATGACCCCGAGCGCGGCCCGGAAAGCCTGGACTGGCTGGGCGTGCCGATGCTGCGCGATGGGCGCGTGTGCGGCGCGATCGTGGTGCAGAGCTACGAACACTGCGCGCGCTATGGCGAGGCCGACCGCACCCTGCTGGGCTATGTCGCCCAGCACATCCTGACCGCGATGGACCGGCGCCAGGCGCAGGTGCAGTTGGAGCGGCAGGTCGAGCGCCGCACGGTCGAGCTGCAGCGTGCCAACCGCAATCTGCAGGAGGAGGTGGTCGAGCGCCGCCGTGCTGAGAAACTGCAGATGGCGCTGTTCAACATCGCCGAGCTGGCGATGAGCGCCGAGTCGCTGTCGCAGTACTACGGCCAGGTGCATGGCGTCGTCGGCACGCTGCTGGATGCGCGCAACTTCTATATCGCGCTGGTCAATGAACGCGGGGATGGGCTGGAGTTCGTGTACTCGGTGGATGAGTACAACCCCTCGCGCGCACCACGGCCCTTCAGCGAAGGCCTGACCGAGTTCATCGTGCGCAACCGGCAACCGCTGCTGGCCACGCGTGAGCGCATCGATGCGCTGCGCGACAGTGGCGTGGTGCGCGAGTTCGGTGCGCGCTCGAACTGCTGGCTGGGTGTGCCGTTGTTGAGCGATGACGATGTGGTCGGCGTGATCGTGGTGCAGAGTTATTCACCGGAGGTGGTGTTCACCGTGCACGACCAGCGGCTGCTGACCTTCGTGGCCCAGAACATCGGCAACGGACTGGCGCGCCAGCGTGACCAGGAACGGTTGCGCAACGCGCATGCCGATCTGGAAAAGCGCGTGGACGAGCGCACCCGCGAGCTGGCCGACGTCAACGACAAGCTGCTGGGCCAGATCGGCGAGCGCCTGCGTGCCGAACAGCGCCTCACCCACCAGGCCATGCACGACGCGCTGACCGGACTGCCCAATCGCCTGCATCTGCTGGACCGGTTGGAAGACGCGATCGTGCGTGCGCGCGCCAACGAAAGCCAGGGCTTTGCCGTGCTGTTCCTGGACCTGGACCGGTTCAAGCTGGTCAATGACAGCATCGGCCATGCCGCTGGTGACCAGATGCTGGTGGAGGTGGCCAAGCGCATCGTCTCGATGATCTCCGCACAGGATGTGGTCGCACGGCTGGGCGGGGATGAGTTCGCGATCCTGCTCCAGTGCGGCGATGGCCTGGCCTCGGCGCTGGAGTTTTCCCAGCGCATGCTGGTGGCGCTGGAAGAATCGATGTGGGTGAAGGGGCGCGAACTGTTCCCCTCGGGCAGCCTGGGTATCGCCATGTGGAACCCGCGTTACCGCAACGGCGAGGAACTGGTGCGCGATGCGGATGCGGCGATGTACCGCGCCAAGGCGCAGGGCAATGATCGCTGCGCCGTGTTCGATGAGGCGATGCGCGAGCAGGCACTGCGCAGCCTGGACCTGGAGGCGGACCTGCGCCGGGCCATCATCAACCGGGATTTCATGCCGTTCTATCAGCCGATCGTGCGGCTCAGCGATGGTGAGCTGGTCGGCCACGAAGCACTGTTGCGCTGGCAGCACGAGCGCCGCGGGCTGCTGCTGCCGAGTGCGTTCCTGGATCTGGGCGAAGAGAGCGGCCTGATCGAACAGGTGGACTGGTTGCTGTACGAACAGGTGATCACCCAGCTCGCGCGCGGTGGCCGTGGGTATCTGTCCGTCAATGTGTCGCCGCGGCACTTCCGCTCGGCCGATTTCAGCACGCGCCTGTTCGGCCTGATCGAAGCGGCCGGCGCCGATCCGCACCGGTTGCGGCTGGAGATCACCGAGGTGGCGCTGCTGGATGATGGCCCGCGCACGCTGCGCATCCTGCAGACCCTGCGTGAGCGCGGGGTGCTGGTGCAGCTGGATGATTTCGGCACCGGCTTCTCGGCGCTGTCCTACCTGCACCGGTTCCCGATCTCGACGCTGAAGATCGACCAATCCTTCATCGCCGGCCTGCACGGCCAGGACATGCAGAGCACGCACGCGCTGGTGCAGGGCGTGCTGTCACTGGCGCGCACACTGGGCATCGAAACGGTGGGCGAGGGCATCGAAACCCAGGCCCAGCACGATACGCTGCTGCAGCTCGGCTGCGATTACGGCCAGGGCTATCTGCTCGGCCGGCCGGCCCCGATGGTGATCCCCGCGACGGCCTGAACCGTCGCGGTGCCGCAGGCATCAACGCAGCGCGTTGGCCCGCTTTTCGTCGATCCACTTGGAGGCCTGCGCCGGCTCGTAGGCACGCATCCAGGCCAGCATTTCATCGATGTCCGAGCCATACCACAGGTCCGCGCGCTGGGCCGGGTGCAGGAAGCGCTCTTCGACCATGCGATCGATCATGCCGATCAGCGGGGCATAGAAGCCGTCCACATCCAGGAACGCGCAGGGCTTGTTGCCGATGCCCAGCTGGCGCCAGGTCAGCATCTCGAAGATTTCTTCCATGGTGCCGAAGCCGCCGGGCAGGGCGACGAACGCATCGGACAGATCGAACATGCGCGACTTGCGCTCGTGCATCGAACCGACGATTTCCAGCTCGGTCAGGCCACGGTGGGCCACTTCCCAGTCCGCCAGCTGCTGCGGGATCACGCCGGTGACTTCACCGCCGCCTTCAAGCACGGCATTGGCCACGGTGCCCATCAGGCCGACGTTGCCGCCGCCGTAGACCAGGCGCAGGCCGTCGCGGGCGATGCGGTCGCCCAGCGCGATGGCGCGCTCGGTGTAGACCGGCTTGCTGCCGGGGTTGGAACCACAGTAAACGCAAATCGACTTCATTGGATCTTCCTGTTGTCCGAATCTGTAGCGACCGGAAACGAAAAAGCCCCGCCGATGACCGGTGCGCTGGTCTCGTGACGGGGTGTCGTTCCGCAGGTGCGGTGGCGGATTATCGCGCGTTTCGGGCGCGGGGGCCAATCGGGCGCCGGGGGTGGCGGCTGGGTAGTGGTTGCTCTGCCGGGTTTGTGGCAGCCGACCAACGGTCGGCTCTACCGGGGTTCATGGGGGTAGAGCCGACCGTTGGTCGGCTGCCGTTGTTCGTACCGCCGGCCTCAGGCCGCCTGCGACTGCTCCCGGCGCGGACCTTCCTTCAACGCGCGGCCGACCAGGCCGACCAGCAGGTCCAGCTCTTCGCCGTCCATGCCGAAGTGCGGGGTGAAGCGCAGCGAGTTCTCGCCGCCATGGATCACATTGATGCCATGGTTGCGCAGCCACTCTTCGGTGGAGCCGGTGCCATAGCACTTGAACTGCGGGGCCAGCTCGCAGGAGAACAGCAGGCCGGTGCCCTGGACCTTGGTGATCAGCCCGCCCAGCTCGGTCTTGAGCTGTTCCAGCTTGCGCACGGCTTCCTCGCCGCGCACGCGGATGTTCTCGCGCACCTGCGGGGTCAGCAGCGACAACGTGGCGCAGGCCACGTCCAGCGCCCGCGGGTTGGAGGTCATGGTGTTGCCGTAGATGCCCTTGCGATACAGCTGCGCCGCATGCTCGGTCACGGCCAGCACGGAAAGCGGGAACTGGGCCGCGTTGAGCGCCTTGGAGTAGGTTTCCATGTCCGGCACATCCAGGCCTTCGAAGCCCGGGTAATCCACGATCGAGAGCACGCCGTGCGCGCGCAGGCCGGCCTGGATCGAATCCAGCAGCAGCAGGCTGCCGTGCTGGCGGGTCAGTTCGCGGGCCAGCGCATAGAACGCGGGCGGCACCGAGCGGCCGGGGTCGCCTTCGCCCATCACCGGCTCCAGGAAGACCGCCTCGATGAACCAGCGGTTCTGTTCGGCCTCGGCGAACACGCGCTTGAGCGCCTCCTCGTCATAGGGCGCGATCGCGATCACCGTGTCCTCGCCGCGGTAGCTGGCCAGGTGCTGCATGTAAGTCTTGCGACTGGAATCGGAATACAGGCCCGGGCGGTCGGTGCGGCCGTGGAAGCTGCCCTTCACCACCACGCGCTTGATCTTCGCACCGGCGTGGCGGGCGCCCGGATCGGTCTGCAGCTTGGCGTTGACATCGGCGATGCGGGCGGCCAGCCCTACCGCTTCGGAGCCCGAGTTCAGGCACATGAAGTGACTGTACGGGCAGCCGCCACGACGGTGGCCGATCTCCTTGCGCAACGCCTGGATGAAGCGCTGCTGGGACAGGCTGGGGGTCATCACATTGGCCATGACCTGCGGCGCGGCCATCGCCTGCATCACCGCCTCGGGGGTATGCCCGAAGCCGAGCATGCCGTAGCCGCCGGCGTCGTACAGCACCGCGCCCTTCAGGGTGACCACCCATGCGCCACGGGCGGCGAGGGCGACGTACGGGGTGACCGCATCATCGGCATAGAAATTGACGAACCCCTCCTGCATCGCATCGATCTGGGCGCGCTCGTCCAGTGCCAGCAGGCCGCCAAGATCGGCGCGCACGCGCTCGAATTCAGCGGCGGCGGCGTCGATGGCGGCGACCAGGGCGGGGTGGCCGGCGGCCAGGCGTTCGAGGGTGGCGTCATCCAGGCCGGTGGTGAGGCGGGTGCCGGGCTGGGCGCGGAGCGGGGCGAGACGTTCGATGAAGCTCATTGCAGATCTCCTGAAACGATGGCGGCACGGCGGAAAAGCAAAACGCGCGTCTATTCGCGCGCGCTTCGGGCATTCCTGCTCGTGCATCAGACTTCCGGCTCGATGCTAGCACGCGGTTTTTCGCGCGATAACCCCGTCAAAAACTGTTGCAAAGCAGCATTTTGCGCGACGTTTGGCGAATCCTTCGTTGCCACCGAGAGCCAGTCGTACAATGGCCGACATTGCCTACACGTTGCCGTGCGCTCCCTTGAAGAAGTCCGATTTCAACTACGACCTGCCGCCTGAACTGATTGCCCAGGCGCCGCTCGCCGAGCGCTCGGCGAGCCGCCTGATGGTGGTGCCGCCGGCCCCGGCCGCGTTTGATCACCGCCAGGTGCGCGATCTGCCCGACCTGCTGCAGCCCGGCGACCTGCTGGTCTTCAACGACACCCGGGTGATCCCGGCCCGTCTGTTCGGCCAGAAGGCCAGCGGCGGCCGTGTCGAGATCCTGATCGAGCGCCTGCTCGGTGGCCAGCAGGCCCGCGCGCAGGTCGGCGCCAGCAAGTCGCCCAAGCCAGGCAGCCGCATCGCGCTCGACGCCGGTGGCGAGGCCGAGGTGCTGGGCCGCGACGGCGAGTTCTACGTGCTGCAGTTCCACGTGCCCGAGGCGCTGGAGCAATGGCTGCTGCACGCCGGTCGGCTGCCGCTGCCGCCCTACATCCAGCGCGAGCCGGGCGTGGACGACCGCGAGCGCTACCAGACCGTGTTCGCGCGCGAGATCGGCGCGGTGGCCGCCCCGACCGCCGGCCTGCACTTCGATGAGGCCCTGCTGGCCACGTTGAAGGACAAGGGCGTGGCGTTCGGCCACGTGACCCTGCACGTGGGTGCGGGCACCTTCCAGCCGGTCCGCGTGGACGATCTGAAAGAACACGTGATGCACCGTGAGTGGCTGAACGTCGGGGCTGAACTGGTCCAGCAGGTGCGCCGCACCCGGGCTGCGGGCGGCCGGGTGATCGGCGTCGGGACCACCGTGGTGCGTGCGCTGGAAAGCGCCATGCGCGAGGGCGAACTGCTGCCCTACGCCGGGGAAACCCAGATCTTCATCACGCCGGGCTACCGGATCCGCAGCGTGGACGCGATGGTGACCAACTTCCATCTGCCGGAAAGCACGCTGCTGATGATGATCTCGGCGTTTGCCGGCCAGGCCCGGGTGTTCGAGGCCTACCAGGCTGCGATCGCGGAGAAGTACCGCTTCTTCAGCTATGGCGATGCGATGCTGCTGTTCCCGCAGGGGGAATGAGGTCAGCGGGGCAGGCGCGGCCGTTTTCGGCGACAATGGCAGACTATTTGCCCGAATGACCGCTCCATGTCCCGACTCCAGTTCCAGCTCCAGACCACCGACGGTCGCGCCCGCCGCGGCCGCCTGACCTTCCCGCGCGGGACCGTGGAAACCCCGGCCTTCATGCCGGTGGGGACCTATGGCTCGGTGAAGGGCATCCTGCCGGAGCAGATCCGCGCGCTGGGTGCGGAAATCATCCTCGGCAACACCTTCCATCTGTACCTGCGCCCGGGCCTGGACGTGATCGCCGACCACGGCGGCCTGCATGGCTTCGCGCGCTGGAACGGCCCGATCCTGACCGACTCCGGCGGCTTCCAGGTGTTCTCGCTGGCCCACCGCCGCAAGATCACCGAGCAGGGCGTGACGTTCTCCTCGCCGACCGACGGCGCCCGTGTGTTCCTGGGCCCGGAAGAGAGCATGCGCATCCAGAAGGTGCTCGATTCGGACGTGGTGATGATCTTCGACGAGTGCACCCCGTACCCGGCCACCGAGCCGGTCGCGCGCACCTCGATGGAGCTGAGCCTGCGCTGGGCGCAGCGCAGCCGTAACGCGCACGATGAACTGGGCAACGACGCGGCGCTGTTCGGCATCGTCCAGGGCGGCGTCCATCACGACCTGCGCAGCCGCTCGGCCGAGGGTCTGCAGCAGATCGGCTTCGACGGCTACGCCATCGGCGGCCTGGCCGTGGGCGAGCCCGAGCACGAACGCAACGCCATGCTCGACCATGTGCACCCGATCCTGCCGGCCGATCGCCCGCGCTACCTGATGGGCGTCGGCCGCCCGGAGGATCTGGTCGAAGGCGTCGCCCGCGGCGTGGACATGTTCGATTGTGTGATGCCGACCCGGAATGCCCGCAACGGCCACTATTTCACCTCGTTCGGCACGGTCCGCATCCGCAACGCCCGCTACGAGCGCGACATGGACACCATCGAGCCGGGCTGCGGCTGCCATGCCTGCACCAGCGGCTATACCCGCTCGTATCTGCGCCACCTGGACCGCTGCAACGAGATGCTGGCGCCGATGCTGGGCACCATCCACAACCTCTATTACTACGAGAAGTTGATGGCCGACATGCGCGAGGCGATCGCGGCGGGAACCTTTACCGCCTTCCGCGAGTCCTTCTACGCGGCCCGTGGTGCGGTCACGCCCGCGCTGTAAAGTGACCCCCGCCAGCCGATCCAGCGCGCGAACCCTGCCAAACGGCCCAAGGACGAACTCCCGGGGCCATGGCATACTTCGAGGCTGACCCCCGTTTCGCGGCGACTCCCCGACCCTCAAAGAGGGCAGGGCGCCTCCCAACCCAAGGACACACTATGAACCTGCTCGCCTTCCTGATTCCCACCGCCAACGCCCAGGCCGCCGGTGGCCAGCCGCAGGGCATGGGTCTGACCACCCTGCTGTTCCCGATCATCCTGATCGCGATCATGTACTTCCTGATGATCCGCCCGCAGATGAAGCGCCAGAAGGAACACAAGGCCATGCTGGAGAAGGTCAAGCGCGGTGACGAAGTGCTGACCAACGGCGGCATCGCCGGCGTGGTCACCGACATCGGCGACAACTTCATCACCATCGAAGTGGCCGAGAACGTGCGCATCCGCGTGCAGAAGGGCGCCGTGGGCAATGTGCTGCCGACCGGCACGCTGAAGTCGGCCAACTGATCCACTCCCTTTCCGTTCAACCGCGGTGCCGGGACGGGCACCGCGCGGGACCCAAGCAATGCTCGAATTTCCACGCTGGAAGTATTTCCTCATCCTGATCGTGTTGGCGGTCAGTGCGTTGTACGCACTGCCCAACATCTACCAGAAGGACCCTGCCGTGCAGATCACCGCCAACCGTGGCGGGCAGATCGACGACGCCCTGCGCGACCGCGTGCTGGGTGACCTCAAGCAGGCCGGCGTGGAGCCGCTGTCGGTGGCCAAGGAAGGCGACAGCCTGATCGTGCGCCTGCCGACGCTGCAGGCGCAGACCGCCGCCAACGACGCCCTGCGCGACGAGATGGGCGAGGACTACGTGGTCGCCCTGAACCTGGCCTCCACCGTGCCGGAGTGGCTGAGCGACCTCGGCGCCAAGCCGATGGTGCTCGGCCTGGATCTGCAGGGCGGCGTGCACTTCGTGCTGCAGGTCGACCAGAAGGCGGCACTGGACAAGCGTCTGGACGCCTACGCCGAAGACGTGCGGACCAGCCTGCGCGATGCCCGCATCGCCTACCAGTCGGTTGAGCGTCGTGGCGACAACACCATCGTGGCCACCATCAGCCCGTCCGCCGGTGCCGATGCCGCCGCGCGTGCCCGCGAAGTCATGGTCAAGGCGCAGCCGACGCTGGGCTACGAGGTGGCGGGCAACCGCATCACCGTGAGCATGCCGGAGACGGAACTGACCGCGATCGCCAACGGCGCCATCGAGCAGAACGTCAACACGCTGCGCAACCGCGTCAATCAGCTCGGCGTGTCCGAGCCGATCATCCAGCGCCAGGGTGCCGACCGCGTGGTCGTGCAGCTGCCGGGCGTGCAGGACACCGCTGAAGCCAAGCGCATGATCGGTGCCACCGCGACGCTGGAGTACCGCGCCGTGGTCGAGGGCAATGCCCAGGACGCGATCACCAGCGGCCGTATCCCGCCGGAGGCCAAGGTCTACCAGCAGCGTGACAACCGTGGCCCGATCCTGCTCAACAAGCGCGTGATCGTGACCGGTGACCAGATGGTCGCCGCCCAGGCCACCACCGACCAGAACGGCGCTGCGGCCGTGAGCGTGACGCTGAACAATGTCGGCGGCCAGCGCATGTTTGATTTCACCAGCGCCAACGTCAACAAGCCGATGGCGGTGGTCTACACCGAACGCATCCCGACCGTGAACGTGGTCGATGGCAAGGAAGTGCGCAGCTTCCGCGTCAAGGAAGAAGTGATCTCGGTCGCCAACATCAACGGCGTGTTCGGCAAGAACTTCCAGACCACCGGCCTTGAGAAGACCGAGGCGGAAAACCTGGCCAAGCTGCTGAAATCCGGTTCGCTGGCCGCACCGATGGACTTCGTTGAAGAACGCATCGTCGGCCCGAGCCTGGGTGCGGAGAACGTCGAGCGCGGCGTGACCGCGGTCGGCTTCGCGTTCCTGTTCACCCTGATCTTCTTCACCGTGTACTACCGCATGTTCGGCGTGATCACCTCGGTGGCCATGCTGTTCAACCTGCTGATCGTGGTGGCGGTGATGTCGCTGTTCAGTGCGACGATGACGCTGCCCGGCTTCGCCGGTCTGGCGCTGTCGATCGGCCTGTCGGTCGACGCCAACGTGCTGATCAACGAGCGTATCCGTGAAGAGCTGCGGGCCGGCATGCCGCCCAAGACGGCCATCGTGGCCGGTTACGAGAAGGCCTCCGGGACCATCCTGGACGCCAACCTCACCGGCATCCTGGCGGGTGTGGCGTTGTATGCGTTCGGTACCGGTCCGTTGAAGGGCTTCGCCGTGACCATGATCGTCGGCATCCTGGCCTCCATGTTCACTGCAATCACCGTCTCGCGTGCCCTTGCCGTGCTGGTCTACAGCCGCCGCAAGAAGCTCAAGACCCTGGCCATTTGACGGGAAGCGAATAGAAACCATGAAACTTTTCCCGTTGCATCTGATCCCGAACGACACCAAGTTCGACTTCATGCGCACCCGCTGGGTGGCCATCGGCCTGGCGGCGCTGGTGTTCATTGCCGCCATCGGCTGCATTGCCTTCAAGGGCTTCAACTACGCGCTGGACTTCACCGGCGGCACCGTGGTCGAAGTCCGCTTCGACAAGCCCGCTGACGTCGATGCCGTGCGCGACCATCTGGAAGGCGCCGGCTATGCCGGTGCCCAGGTACAGAGCTTCGGCAGCGGCAGCAACCTGCTGATCCGTCTGCAGCCGCAGGAGATGGCCGAAGGCGAGAACGCCGGTGAGGCCAACAACCGCACCGCCGAAGCCGTGCAGAAAGCGATCTCGATGGAGGGCAACCAGGCCGCCATCGTGGGTGCCGAGTTTGTCGGCCCGCAGGTCGGTAAAGAGCTGGCGCTGAACGGCCTGTACGCAGCGCTGTTCGTGCTGATCGGCTTCCTGATCTACATCGGCTTCCGCTTCGAGTGGAAGTTCGCGATGGTGGCGATCATCACCACGCTGTTCGACGTGCTGGTGGTGGCGGGCTACTTCTCGCTGAGTGGCCGCGAGTTCGATCTGACCGTGCTGGCAGGTCTGCTGTCGGTGATGGGCTTCTCGATCAACGACACCATCGTGGTCTTCGACCGTGTGCGTGAGAACTTCCGCAGCCTGCGCGTGGAGCCGCTGGAAGTGATGAACCGGTCGATCAACCAGACGCTGTCGCGCACGATCATCACCTCGCTGGTGTTCTTCCTGTCGGTGCTGGCGCTGTACCTGTACGGCGGTGGTTCGCTGGAAGGGCTGGCGCTGAGCCAGATGATCGGTGCGGTGATCGGTACGCTGTCGTCGATCTTCATTGCCTGCCCGCTGCTGACGATGGGCGCGCTGGCGGTGACCAAGCAGGATCTGCTGCCGAAGGCCAAGGACGTGGAAGCGTTGGAGCGTCGTCCGTAAGTTTTCTGGTGGTGTGAAACAGCTGAGAGGCCGCGCATTGCGCGGCCTTTCTTTTTGTTTGGGGCCAGAGCCGGAGCCGGAGCCAGAGCCAGAGCCAGGGCGGCGCCTTGGGTGCTCACTGTTGGAGGGCGACGGATAGCGCTGTGCTGGACCCGCCGTAAACCCATCCCTGGGGGCTCGTGAGCGCCATCCATGGCGCTCCAACGGTCCTGCACATCGCTATCCGTCACCCTCCAGACAGGGGGCTGGATGGCGGTTGGTAGGGCAGAGCGAAGCAAGGCAAAGCCACGCAAAGCAAAGCCACGCAAAGCAAAGCAACGGCACCCGCGCTGGCGTGGATCTACGTGGGGCAAGAATCGGCCTTGGCATTGGTGACTCTCTGCACGCGCGATCCTGGTTCGGCGACAGTCGGCCAATCTCCAAGAGTCAGCATCCACTGCACTCGTCACAGCGCCAGGTGTGGCAGGTAGAGCCACGCCATGCGTGGCTGCTCTCCGTCCGCAGCGACCCTGTGTCGGGCAGGGGCCGGTGAGGGCAGGGCGGGACCGTCACCCGCATGGATGCGGGTGTCGAGCCTCCAGGGGCGGATTCACGGCGCGTCCCGACCTGCCCTCACCGGTCCCAGGCCACGAGGAACATACACCCCCGTCGGTTGTACTAAGCAGCGCTGCGCACTACGATCCCTTGCGTTCCGCGCAGCCGCTCCGGTGGCGCGCGACCTCCCTTTTCATCGCGCCGGTCCGCCCTGCGCCAGTCCCCTCGAGGTTTACATGGTCATCAAACCGCGTGTGCGCGGCTTCATCTGCGTCACCACCCATCCCGTCGGCTGCGATGCGGCCGTCAAGCAGCAGATCGATTACATCCAGTCCAAGCCGAAGATCACCAATGGCCCGAAGAAGGTGCTGGTGCTCGGCGCCTCCACCGGCTACGGGCTGGCCGCGCGCATCACTGCCGCCTTCGGCAGCGATGCCGCCACGCTGGGCGTGTTCTTCGAGCGCCCGGGCACCGAGACCAAGCCCGGCACCGCCGGCTGGTACAACACCGCCGCGTTCCACAAGTACGCCGAGCAGGCCGGTCTGTACGCCAAGAGCGTCAATGGCGATGCGTTCTCCGATGAGGTCAAGGCCAAGGTCATCGAGCTGATCAAGCAGGACCTCGGCCAGGTCGACCAGGTGGTGTACAGCCTGGCCGCGCCGCGCCGCAAGCATCCCAAGACCGGTGAAGTGATCAGCTCCACGCTCAAGCCGATCGGTGCGCCGATCACGCTGCGTGGTCTGGATACCGACAAGGAAGTGATCACCGAGACCACGATCGAGCCGGCCACGCCCGAAGAGATCGCCGGCACCGTCGCCGTCATGGGCGGCGAAGACTGGCAGATGTGGATCGATGCGCTGCTCGAGGCCGGTGTGCTGGCCGAGGGCGCGACCACCACGGCCTTCACCTATGTCGGTGAGGAAATCACCCAGGCGATCTACTGGAACGGCTCCATCGGCGCGGCCAAGAAGGATCTGGACGAGAAGGTCGTCGGTCTGCGCCAGAAGCTGGCCCCGATCGGTGGCGATGCGCGCGTGTCGGTGCTCAAGGCGGTGGTCACCCAGGCCAGCTCGGCCATCCCGACCATGCCGCTGTACCTGTCGCTGCTGTTCAAGGTGATGAAGGCCAAGGGCACGCATGAAGGCTGCATCGAGCAGCTCGATACGCTGTACGACATCCTCTACGGCGGCAAGGACGCGGGCACCGCAACCGAGCGCCTGCGCCACGATCTGGTCACCGATGGCGGCCGCAAGGTCGAGCTGATCGATGACGCCGGCCGCCTGCGCGCGGACTACAAGGAAATGGCACCGGAGGTGCAGGGCGAGGTGGTCGCGCTGTGGCCGCAGGTGACCAACGAGAACCTGTACGAGATCAGCGATCTGGCCGGCTACAAGGCCGATTTCCTGCGTCTGTTCGGGTTCGGCGTGGAAGGCGTGGATTACGACGCCGATGTCGCCACCGACGTGAAGATTCCGAACCTGGTCGAGATGGCCTGATCGGAAGGAGGGATGCCGACCAACGGTCGGCATCTACCGGTGTGGTGCGCGCAGATGCCCACGCGCCGCGCCGTGACGCCCATGCGGCGCAGCGGGATGCGCCGGCAGCGCACCCGGATGTCCGGGAAGCCGTAGGTCACGACCGTTGGTCGTGACGCTCAGACGCTCAGCTGAAGTCGAAGTTCATCACCGGCCCCGCCGGGCCGACGAACTCACCCTGCACGTAGTCCACGCCGGCACTGAAGAGCAGGCTCATCGAGTTGGCATCGGCGACGAACTCGGCGATGGTCCGGATGTTGGCGGCCTGCGCACGCGCGGTGATCTCGCTGATCTTCTCGCTGTGCTCGCGGGTGCGGGCGAAGTCGGACGTGAAGTCGCGGTCCAGCTTGAGGAACTGCGGCTGGAAGTGCGCCAGCAGCTGGAACGAATCCAGCCCTGATCCGAACTGCTCCAGACCGATCCGGCAGCCCAGCGGGGCGACCGCGGCCAGGAACTGCTGGGCATTGCGCAGGTGGGTGAACACCTTGGCCTCCGGCGCATGCAGCCACAGCTGTTCGCCCGGCACGCCCTGCGCCTCGAGTTCGCGCCGGAGCGTGGCGATCATCTGCGGGTCGTTGAACGACTCCGGGGTGATCTTCACCATCAGGTGGGTCACATGGCCCTCGCGCTTGCGCGCGCCGAGCATGCCGATCGCGTGGGTGACCACCCAGCGGTTGATGTCGGCCAGCAACCCGTGATCCTCGGCAATGCCCAGGAAGGCCGTCGGGCTGAGCAGCTCGCCGTTGTGGTCCAGGCGCAGGTAGGCTTCGTAGAGCTCCAGCGCTTCGCCCTGCAGGTTGAGCACCGGCTGGTAATGCAGCTGGAAGCCATCGCCGGCCAAGGCCTGGCGGATGCGTGCGACCCAGTGCTGGATGCGTTCTTCTTCCACGCGATCCACCGCGGCCGGATCGAATACGCGGGTGGTGTTGCCCAGCTCCAGTGCCGCCTGGGTGCACTCGGTGGCACGCGCCAGCACCTGGCCGATGCTCGCGATCTTTTCACCGACCTGCACACCGCCCACGCTGACCGTGACCGTGGCCGAGCGCTCGCCGATGCTGAACACCTGCGAGGCGAATGCCTCACGGATCTGGTCGGCCAGGGCGACGGTCTGCGCGTAGGGCGCTTCGGTCAGCACGGCAAAGCTGTGCTCGCCGAAGCGCGCCACCTGTGCGGTGTCGCCCACCGAGTGGGCCAGCACGCGGGCGAGGGCGCCGATCAGTGTGTCGGCCGAGTCCAGGCCGATCTCCGGCAGCAGGCGCGCGTAATGATCCGGTTCGATCAACAGCAGGCCGAACCGGCCCTCGCTGCGACCGGCCTGGGCCACGGCATGTTCGACATGCAACATGAAGGTCGGGCGGTTGAGCAGGCCGGTGACCTGGTCGCGCTGGCGCAGGTCCTCGACCTCGCGCGCCAGCTCCGGATCGAACTCCATGCGCCGGCGGAACACCACCTGCAGGCACGATTCGCCCTCATAGCTGGCCTGGGTGAACTCCATCGTGGCCGGGAACACCGCGCCGTCCTGGTTGCGCGCATCCACCTGGTACTGCGGCGGCGGCGCATCGCCCTTGCTCATGGATTTGAGCAGCTGCTTGAAGCCGTCCACATGCTGCGGGGCGACCATGTCCAGCAGCGAGATGCCTTCCACATCGTCGAAGGTTTCGTAGCCGAACATCTCCAGGTAGGCCTCGTTGGCCCGGATGTGCATGCCTTCATGGATGTAGGCGATCGGGTCGCGCGAGGAGGAGATCAGCGCATCGCAGCGGCGCTCGGTCTCGCGCATCTGCGCCTCGATCCGGCGCAGCCCGCGGCGCGCATGCAGATCGGTCCATTCGTTGCGCACTACCGCCAGCAGGTGCTCGGGCCGGTGGCGCAGGGCGATGGCGCGGATGCCATTGGCCCCGGCCTCGACCCACTCGGTTTCGTTGATCGATTCGGCCAGCAGGATCATCGGGATGTCCTTGCCGCTGGCCGCGATCTGCTGGGTCACCTGCAGCAGTGGGATGCTCTGCGCCGCGGTGACCAGCACCAGGTCGATCGGCTGGGTACCCAGTGCCTGGGCCAGTTCCTCACTGTGCTGCGGGCGCGTCGGGCGCACCGCGATGCCGCTGTTGCGCAGCGTGCTGACGATGGTCTCGGCGTTCTCGCCGCTGTCGTCCACGATCAGCAGGCGGACCGTCATGTCATTCGCGTTCTGCATTCACTACTCCCCGGACTGCAAACTTGATACACGATGCGTGTGACTACGTCCATGCGGCAAACGGTAGCCGATCACGGAACGCTGGTTCCGGCTCAGGCCACGCTCCCTGCCGCATGGCCACAGGCCCAGGCCCACTGGAAGTTGTAGCCCCCCAGCCAGCCGGTCACGTCCAGCACCTCCCCAATGAAGTGCAGGCCGGGAACCACGTGCGATTCAAAGGTACTGGAGGACACCTTCCGGGTGTCGACTCCGCCCAGCGTCACTTCGGCGGTACGGTACCCCTCGGTGCCACTGGCCACCAGCGGGAAATTCTGCAACAGCTCGGCCGCCTCGCGCAGCTGTGGCTCGTCGATCTGGCGCACCAGCCGGTCCGGGAGCCAGTGCTCGCACAGGCGCAGCGCCAGCCGGCGCGGCAACACCTCCGACAGCACCGTGCGCAGCTCGGCGGCGCCGCGTTCGGCCTTCATCCGGCGCAGCCACTCCAGCGCGTCCTGGCCGGGGAGCAGGTCCAGGTGCAGCGTATCGCCGGGCTGCCAGTACGAGGAGATCTGCAGGATCGCCGGGCCGCTGATGCCGCGGTGGGTGATCAGCATGGAGTTGCGGAACTCGGTGCCGTTGCAGCGCGCTTCGATCGGCAGGGCCACGCCGCTGAGATCGTTGAAGCGCTCCTGATGCTTGCCACTCAGGGTCAGTGGCACCAGCCCGGCGCGGGTCGGCAGGACCTCATGGCCGAACTGGCGGGCCAGCTCATAGCCGAAGCCGGTCGCGCCCATGCTTGGGATCGACAGGCCACCCGTGGCCACCACCAGCGAGGCGGCATGGAAGTGCCCCTGCGCGGTGTGCACGTGGAAGCCGTCCGCGCCGCGCTCCACCTTCTGCACGCCGCAGTCGGTGCGGATCTGCACGCCGGCGGCCTGGCATTCGTCCACCAGCATCTTCACGATCTGCTTGGAGGAAATGTCGCAGAACAGCTGGCCCAGCTCTTTTTCGTGATACGCGATGCCGTGCCGCTCCACCATCTCGATGAAGTGGTATGGCGTGTAACGGGCCAGCGCGGATTTGCAGAAGTGCGGATTGGCCGACAGGAAGTTGGCCGCCGTGGTGCCGGTGTTGGTGAAGTTGCAGCGCCCGCCGCCGGACATCAGGATCTTCTTGCCAACCTTGTTGGCATGGTCGATCACCTGCACCAGGCGCCCGCGTTTGCCTGCGGTCATCGCGCACATCAGCCCGGCCGCGCCGGCCCCGATGACCAGCACATCACAGCGGATCACACTCACGCCTGCGGCTTCTGCTTGCGCCAGGTGGGGATGACGCTGAGCTGCGCCTTGTCGGACGTCAACTGCACTTCGCCGTCCTGGATCTGTACGTCCCACTGCATCGTGCGTTCGATCTGCGCGCCCCATTCGGTGACGAACTCGCCCGGCAGGTCCATCACGTCCAGCGTGGACAGCTTCTTCAGTGCGGAGGCGTTGCGGTCCCACCAGATGTCGGCGGCGCGGCCGCCGTAGGTGACCAGCTGCACCGCGCGCGCGCGGCCGGCGGCCTTGCGCAGGCGCGACTCGTCGGGCTGGCCCAGTTCGATCCACAGCTCGACGTCACCGGTGTAGTCGCGTCGCCACAGGTCCGGCTCGTCGTCCACGCTCAGGCCGCGGCCGAACTCCAGCCGGTCATCGGCGTTCAGCGCGAAGGTGAGCAGGCGCACCATCAGGCGGTCGTCGGTCTCGGACGGGTGCTGGGCCAGCGTCAGCGTATGGCTGGCGTAATAGCCGCGATCCATGTCGCTGATCTGCAGTTCGGCCTTGCGGATGGTGGCGGTGAGGGCCATGGGGATACCTGAAACAAAGAGCGCCATGATAATGGTTCGCCATGAGCCCGTCCGATCCGATCCTCGCTGCCCCCGCACCCAGCCGCCTGCAGTTGCCCCCCGGCGACTGGCCGAGCCTGCTGGATGGGCTGTGCGCGCGCTTCCCGCGCATCGACCGCGCGCAGTGGGCAGACCGCTTCGCCCGGGGGCGGGTACAGGACGCGCAGGGTAGGGCGCTCGCGCCGGATCAGGCCTGGCAGGTGGGGCTGGAGATCGTGTATTTCCGTGAAGTGGCCGATGAGCCGGTGATTCCCTTCGCCGAGGCCATCGTCCACCAGGACGCGGACCTGCTGGTGGCCGACAAGCCGCACTTCCTGCCGGTCACTCCTGCCGGCGGTTACGTGCGCGAGACGCTGCTGGCCCGGCTGGTGGCGCGCACCGGCAACCGGGATCTGGTGCCGCTGCACCGCCTGGACCGGCTGACCGCCGGGCTGGTGCTGTTCTCCACCCGGCCAGACAGCCGCGATGCCTACCAGCGCCTGTTCCGCGAGCGGCGCATCGAGAAGGTGTACGAAGCCTTGGCGCCGGCATTGCCGCACCTGGCGTTCCCGCTGGAACGCCATACGCGACTGGTCCCCGGTGAGCCGTTCTTCCGCATGACCGAGGCGCCCGGTGAGCCCAATGCCCGAACCCGCATCGAGGTGGTGGACAGCACCGGACCGGTCTGGCGCTACCGGCTGCACCCGGTCACCGGCCGCAAGCACCAGCTGCGCGTGCACATGGCGGGGCTGGGCGCGCCGATCCTGGGCGATGACCTGTACCCAGACCTGCTCGCGGACGGGCCGGCGGATACGGCGCTGCAGTTGCTGGCGAAGGAACTGACATTCGATGACCCGCTGACCGGGCAGCGGCGCACGTTCACCAGCGGCCTGTCGCTCCACCTGTAGAGCCGGCCGCTGGCCGGCTGCCGGGGGGTGTGGTGGTCACCAACGCTACGGAGGAGCCGGCCGGCGGCCGGCACTACCGGGCCGCGACTTTCCGCCACGCCGGACCTCGACCCGCCATCCGTCCGTTCATCTTGCCGAACGCTTGGCCAGCCAGCGGTCCAGTTGCGCGGCAAAGGCCTGCTTGTCCCGCGCATGCAGCGGCGGAGGGCCGCCGGTCTGAACGCCGGCGCCGCGCAGTTCCTCCATGAAATTGCGCATCGACAGCCGCTCGGCCATGTTGTTCGGGGTGTACAGGTCGCCGCGCGGGTTCAATGCGACGGCCTTTTTGTCCAAGACCAAGGCCGCCAGCGGGATGTCCTGCGTGACGACCAGATCGCCGGGCTGGAGCCGTTCCACGATCACGCTGTCGGCCACATCCAGGCCCGGCGGAACCTGGATCGAGCGGATGAAACGGGACGGAGGGGTCCGCAGCCAGTGGTTCGCGACCAGGGTCATCTCGATCCCGGCACGCTCGGCGGCCCGGAACAGGATCTCCTTGATGACGGCCGGACAGGCGTCGGCGTCCACCCAGATGTGAACTTTAGGGGTCGGGGTACCGGTCATTTGGCTGATCTTAAGGTAGGAAAAATCTGAATAGGGGGTGCAAATTCGTGTAGGATCGCCCGACCCCTTGTCCTGTCAGGCGGGAGGGGAGGATGGCTGAATCAACCAGCTATCGCTTTTTCGGTAAAACACGAGTATCGTCACCCACACTGTGTTTGCTAGGGTCACCGTGAATCGTGGCCTGGTGCAGTTGATCTCACGATCTGCTCATCGATCCGCTTTACCAACGCCTGCAACTCAGTCTCGGCTCCGATACGCGGCGGCCGCGATTATTTCAACTATTGTTTCAGGAGTTAGTACATGTCTGATCGTCAGCAGGGCACCGTGAAGTGGTTCAACGACGCCAAGGGCTTCGGCTTCATCACCCCGGAAAGCGGCCCGGACCTCTTCGTGCATTTCCGCGCGATCCAGGGCACCGGCTTCAAGTCGCTGCAGGAAGGCCAGAAGGTGACTTTCGTCGCCGTGCAGGGCCAGAAGGGTATGCAGGCTGACCAGGTGCAGGCGGTCTAATCGACCCCCCGCAACCGTAAGGTCGCCTAAAACGCCGGAAGCGAAAGCTTCCGGCGTTTTTTGTTGGGCGGCGTTCGGCCATCGTCGACGCAGACCCCGTTGAAGACGTCATCCTTCCCGTTGCCCGGTTACGATGCCGCTTTGACCCTGCGGAACCCTCGATGATCAAGGTGCACCATCTGGACCACTCGCGCTCGCTGCGCGTGTTGTGGATGCTCGAAGAACTGGGCCTGCCGTACCAGGTCGTCAACTATCAGCGCGATCCCAAGACCTGGCTGGCGCCGCAGGCGCTGCGCGACGTGCACCCGCTGGGAAAATCGCCGGTGCTGCAGGACGATGCCCTGGTGCTGGCCGAATCCGGCGCGATCCTGGAATATCTCGCCGACCGCTACGACAGCGGCCGCCAGCTCTCCCCCGAGCCGATGCCGGCCCAGGCGCCCGAACGCGTGCGTTACCGCTACTGGATGCACTATGCCGAAGGCTCGGCGATGCCGCCGCTGGTGATGACGCTGGTGTTTTCGCGGCTGCGCAAAGCGCCGATGCCGTTCTTCGCCAGGCCGATCGCGCGCTCCATCGCCGACAAGGCGCTCAACGGCTTCGTGCGTCCGCAGGTGAAGCTGCACATGGACTGGATGGAACGCGAGCTCGGCCAGTCGCCGTGGTTTGCCGGTGAACGCTTCACCGCGGCCGATATCCAGATGAGTTTCCCGATCCAGGCCGCCGCTGCCCGCGGCGGTGACATGGCGGCGTATCCGCGCCTGCAGGCCTACCTGGCGCGGATCGAGCAGCGCCCGGCGTACCAGCGTGCGGTGGAGCGCGGCGGTCCGTTGAACCTGGGCGGCGGTTCGCGCTGAACTTGCGGGGCAGCCGGTCTGCCCCCATTTCATACCGATGAGCACCCAGCCCCTGCGTTTCGACAACCGTTTCATCCGTGACCTGCCCGGCGAGCCGGAAACCGGCCCGCGCGTGCGGGAGGTGCGCGAGGCCGCGTGGTCCTCGGTCATGCCGACGCCGGTCGCCGCGCCACAGCTGCTGGCGTACTCACCTGAGGTGGCCACGCTGCTGGGCATGGGCGAGGACCTGATACAGAGCGAGGATTTCGCGCGGGTGTTCGGCGGCAATGCGCTGTATGCCGGGATGGCACCGTGGGCGGCCAACTACGGTGGCCATCAGTTCGGGCATTGGGCGGGGCAGCTCGGCGATGGCCGCGCGATCTCGCTGGGCGAACTGCTCACGCCGGACGGTGCGCACTGGGAACTGCAGTTGAAGGGCGCCGGGCGCACCCCGTACTCGCGGGGCGCCGACGGACGTGCAGTGCTGCGCTCGTCGATCCGCGAGTTCCTCTGCAGCGAGGCGATGCATCATCTCGGCGTGCCGACCACGCGCGCATTGAGCCTGGTCGGCACCGGCGATGCTGTGGTGCGCGACATGTTCTATGACGGCCACCCCGAGGCCGAACCCGGCGCGATCGTGTGCCGCGTCGGGCCGTCCTTCATCCGTTTCGGCACGTTCGAACTGCCGGCCTCGCGTGGCGACACCGCGTTGCTGCGGCAGTTGGCCGATGTCTGCATCGCGCGTGATTTTCCTGCACTCGCCGAGCTGGGCGAGGCGCGCCATGCACGCTGGTTCGCCGAGATCTGCGAACGCACCGCGGTGCTGGTCGCGCACTGGATGCGCGTCGGCTTCGTGCACGGGGTGATGAACACCGACAACCTCTCCATTCTCGGGCTCACCATCGATTACGGCCCGTATGGCTGGGTCGAGGATTACGATCCCGAGTGGACGCCCAACACCACCGACGCGCAGGGGCGACGCTATCGTTTCGGCACGCAGCCGCAGGTGGCGTACTGGAATCTCACCCGGCTGGCGCAGGCACTGGCGCCGCTGTTCGACGATGTCACGCCGCTGCACGACGGGCTGGCGCGTTTCCAGCAGGTGCACGCGGACTGCGAGCGCGCCGACATCGCCGCGAAGCTGGGCCTGGATAGCTGCCGCGATGACGACGTGGCGTTGATGGCGGCGTGGCTGGAGATCCTGCACGAGGGTGAGATGGACATGACCCTGGCCTTCCGTGGGCTGATGGCGCTCGATCCAGCATCGCCTTCCGTGGCGGTGCTGGAGGAGGCGTTCTACCGCCCGGCCCGTCGCGACGCGGTGCTGCCGTCGCTGCAGGCATGGCTGCAGCAGTACGCGGTGCGCCTGCGCGGCGATGGCCTGAGTGCACAGGCGCGTCAGCAGCAGATGGGCCGGGCCAATCCGGTCTACGTGCTGCGCAACTGGCTCGCCCAGGAGGCGATCGAACAGGCGGAGCAGGGCGACCTGAGCGGCGTGCATACGCTGCTGGAGGTGCTGCGGCGGCCGTATGAAACGCAACCGGGGCGCGAACACTTCGCGGCCAAGCGGCCCGAGTGGGCGCGTGTGAAGGCCGGGTGCTCGATGCTGTCCTGCAGCTCGTAAGACGCTCGGTTACCCTATGCCACCCTTTGTGCTGTGCCGATCATGACCGAGTCTTCCGCCACGCCCGCCTGGGCCGGCCGCCTACGCGACATCGCCGATTTCCCCAAGCCGGGCATCCTGTTCAAGGACATCATGCCGTTGCTCGCCGACGGCCCGGATTTCGCGGCCGCCATCGATGCGATGGTCGCGCCCTGGCGCGATGCCAACCTGCAGGCGGTGATGGGGATCGAGTCGCGCGGGTTCATCCTCGGTGCGGCCATGGCGCGGGTGCTGGGCGTGGGCTTCGTGCCGGTGCGCAAGCCGGGCAAGCTGCCGGGCAGGGTGCTGCGCCAGGATTACACCCTGGAATACCGCACGGACAGCATTGAAGTGCACGCTGATGCCTTGCCGGCCGGCGCACGCGTGCTGGTGATCGATGACGTGCTCGCCACGGGCGGCACCCTGCTGGCGGCGTTGTCGCTGGCCCGCCAGCTGCAGGTCGAGGTGGTCGGTGCGGCCGTGCTGGTGGAACTGGCCGGCCTCGGTGGCCGCGAGCGCTGGACGAGTGACGTGCCGCTGCTGGCCAACCTGGTGTACTGAGCCGGGAATCCGTGCGGGCGTGCCGGCACCGGTAGTGCCGGCCGCTGGCCGGCACCCCAAACGCTCCGGCGAAGGCGCAGCCGACCAACGGTCGGCTCTACCCGATGCTTGAAGCGATCAGCCGACCAACGGTCGGCTCTACCGCTCAGACATCCATCTTGCGGACGCGGAACCGGCGGCCCTTGATCTTGCCGGCCTCCAGCTGGGCGATCGCCCGGCCGGCATGTTCGCGCGCGATTGCCACATACGAACGCGTGGCGTAGATGTCGATCTTGCCGATGTACTTGGCTGCCAGCCCGGCATCGCCGGTCAGTGCGCCGAGGATGTCGCCCGGGCGCAGCTTGTCGGTCTTGCCGCCATCGATGCGCAGCGTGGTCATCGCGGCCTGCGGCAGCACCGGCGGGCGCGCGGTGGCCAGCGGCGTCTTCTGCCAGTCCAGCGGCTTGCCCTGTGCCATTTCCAGCGCATCGGCGCGGTTGCGCTCGCGGTGCGTCACCAGGCTGATCGCCAGGCCCGTGGCACCGGCGCGGCCGGTGCGGCCAACGCGATGCTCGTAGGTTTCGATATCGGTCGGCAGCTCGTAATTGATCACCGCGGCCAGATCCTGCACATCCAGGCCTCGCGCGGCGACGTCACTGGCGACCAGCACGTTGCAGCTGCGGTTGGCGAAGCGCACCAGCACTTCATCGCGGTCGCGCTGCTCCATCTCGCCGTGCAGCGGCAGCGCGGAGAACCCGAACTGCTGCAGCGAAATGGCGACATCGTCGACATCGCGGCGGGTGTTGCAGAACACCACGGCCGATTCCGGCGTGTACTTGAGCAGCAGGCCGGCCAGCGCCTTCTGCTTCAGTGCCAACTCGGTCTCGCAGAACAGGTGACGGATCGCCGGCGCGTGATCGGCGCCTTCCACGGTCACTTCCACCGGATCGCGCAGCAGCACGCGGGCGATCTCGCGGATCTCATCCGGGAAGGTCGCCGAGAACAGCAGCGTCTGGCGGTCCTTGCTGGTGCGCCCGGCGATCTCGCGGATCGGCTCTTCAAAGCCCATGTCGAGCATGCGGTCGGCTTCATCCAGCACCAGGGTGGTCACGCCGCCCAGATGCAGGACGCGCTTGCGGCCCAGCTCCTGGATGCGCCCGGGGGTGCCGACGACGACCTGGGGATCGTGTGCCTCCAGCGAGGCCAGCTGCGGGCCCAGCGGCATGCCGCCGGTCAGCACCAGCAGCTTCAGGTTCGGAATGCCGGTGGCCAGCTTGCGGATCTGCTTGCCGACCTGGTCGGCCAGCTCGCGGGTCGGGCACAGCACCAGCGCCTGGGCGCGGGTCACGGACGGGTCCAGCGCCTGCAGCAGGCCCAGCCCGAAGGCCGCGGTCTTGCCGCTGCCGGTCGGGGCCTGTGCGATGACATCGCGGCGCTCAAGGATGGCCGGCAGGCTCTGGGCCTGCACGGGGGTGAGCGAGGTATAGCCCATGGCATCGATGCCGGGCAGCAGCGCTGGTTTCAGCGGCAGGGAGGAGAATTCAGACATGCGGTAGTGTCGCAGAAGTCCGCCCGGCGTGCCTCAGCCGAGCAGCGCGTGTACGCCCAGGTTGATCCCCAACCCGCCCGCCAACAGCCAGCCGAACAGCAGCAGCGCCAGCAGCAGCGGCTTCATCCCGGCCTTGCGCAGCGCCGAGGCGTGCGTGGTCAGACCGAGCGCGGCCATCGCCATCGCCAGCAACACGGTGTCCAGATCGATCGCTGCACTGACGATGGCCGCCGGCAGCACCTGCAGCGAATTGAGCCCGGCCACCGCCACGAAGCCGAACGCGAACCAGGGCACCACGATCCTGGCGCGCTGGCCGGGCGCCCCCGGCGTACCCCGGCGTGCCAACAGCATCGACAGCCCGATCAGGAACGGTGCCAACATCATCACCCGCACCATCTTGGCGATCACGGCGGTGTCGGCTGCGGCTGCGCTCACCGCGCGCCCGGCCGCGACCACCTGCGCAACCTCGTGCACGGTCGAGCCGGTGAACACGCCGTAGACCTGCGCGCTCATCGGGATCCAGCCGTGCGCCTGATTGAGCTGGTACAGCAGCGGGTACAGGAACATCGCGAGCGTGCCGAACACCACCACGGTGGAAACGGCCACCGTCACCTGCTCGGCGCGCCCGCGCACCACCGGTTCGGCCGCCATCACCGCCGCCGCCCCGCAGATCGAGCTGCCGGCGCCGATCAGCAGGGCGCTTTCCTTCTCGAGACCGAACCATCGCGTGCCGGCCCACCAGGCCAGCGCGAACGTGCTGGTCAGCACCAGCGCATCGATCAGCACCCCGCTGATACCGACCTGGCCGATATCCTGGAAGGTCAGGCGCAGGCCGTACAACACGATGCCCGCCCGCAGCAGCCAGTGCTTGGAAAAGCCGACCCCGGCGCCGGCATGGGCCGCCAGCCGCGGGTAAAGGGTGTTGCCCAGCGCGATGCCCAGCACGATGGCCAGGGTGAGCGCGCTGATGCCGTGCGCCTGCAGCCACGGCAGTGGCGCCAGTCCCATGGCCGCAGCTGCAACGGCGCCGGTCAGCAGCAGCCCGGGCAGGCGACCGCGCCAGCGCTGCGCGGTGGTGGGTGAGGGCAGGGCGGCGGCAGAGGTGTTCACAGATGTCTCCAGTCAGATCACCTTCCCAGCCTGCGCGCCGCTGATGAACCTGTAAAACGCATTGTTCATGTCATTTCGACCTGTTTGGTGCGTTAATTGGCGGCATGCACCTCACCCTTCGCCAATGGCAGGTTTTCGTGTCCATCGCCGACGCCGGCACGACGGCTGCTGCGGGAGCGCAGCTGGCGTTGTCGCAATCGGCCACCAGCGCCGCCCTCAATGAGCTGGAAAACCAGCTGGCCAGCCCGCTGTTCGACCGGATCGGGCGCCGGCTGGTGCTCAACGCGCAGGGACGGGCACTGCTGGATCCCGCCCGCGCCTTGCTGGCCGCCGCCGTCGATCTGGAGCGGCTGGCCGGCGTCGGGCAGATTCAAGCCGGTGCGCAGCCACTGCTGCTGCGGCTCGGGGCAAGCACCACGATCGGCAACTACCTGCTGCCGACCCGCGTCGCCGCGCTGCTGGCCGATAACCCGCAGGCCCAGCTCGACCTGCGGATCGGCAACAGCGCCGACGTCGTCGCCGCGGTCCAGCGGCTGGAGGTGGATCTGGGCCTGATTGAAGGCCCGTGCCACGAAAGCGGCCTGCAAGTGCTGCCGTGGCAGCGCGATGAACTGGTCATCGTGGCCGCGACAGCGCCGGGGACCGCCTGGATGGAGATTGACGTGCTGGCACAGGCCCGCTGGCTGCTGCGCGAGCCGGGCTCGGGCACCCGCGAGGCGGTCGAGCAGGCGCTGTTGCCGCACCTGCACCACTTCGCCCGCGCCATGCAGCTGGGCAGCACCGAGGCCATCAAACAGGCGGCGGCAGCCGGGCTAGGTCTGGCGTGCCTGTCGCGGCATGCGGTGGCCGATCTGCTCGCGCTGGGGACGCTGACCGTGGTGAACACGCCGCTGCCGCCCATGTCGCGCCAGCTGTGGCTGGTACGCCATCCCGGCAAGCGGGTGCCGCCGGTGCTGGGGGCGTTGCTGGGGCTGCCTGCGGACGCGTTCGGTCAGCAGTAAGCGACGCCGCGCATCGCCAGACCGTACAATGGTCGGATGCCTCTGATTACTCTGCAAAACGTCGACTTCAGCGTCGGCGGCCCCCTGTTGCTGGAAAAAGCCGAACTGTCGATCGAGCCGGGCGAGCGTATCGCCCTGATCGGACGCAACGGCGCCGGCAAATCGACCCTGCTCAAACTGCTGTCCGGCGATCACAAGCCCGATGACGGCGAAGTCCGCGTGCAGCAGGGGGTGCGCATCACCCGCCTGGAACAGGAGGTGCCGCACGGCGCCGCCGGCAGCGTGTTCGACGTGGTTGCCGATGGCCTGGGCGAGCTGGGCCAGTGGCTGGCCGAGTTCCACCACCTGAGCATGGCCGAAGATTTCGACGGCGATGCGCTCTCGGCCGTGCAGGCCAAGATCGATGCCGCCAACGGCTGGGGCCTGGATCAGCGCGTCAGCGAAACCCTGACCAAGCTCGACCTGGACGGTGATGCCGAATTCGCGCGCCTGTCCGGCGGCATGAAGCGCCGCGTGCTGCTGGGCCGCGCGCTGGTCTCCTCGCCGGATCTGCTGCTGCTCGACGAACCGACCAACCACCTGGACATCGAAGCCATCGACTGGCTCGAAATGTTCCTCAAGAACTGGAACGGCAGCGTGGTGTTCGTCACCCATGACCGTCGTTTCCTGCGTGCACTGGCCACCCGCATCGTCGAGATCGACCGCGGCCAGGTCACCAGCTGGCCGGGCGACTGGGCCAACTACGAACGCCGCCGCGAAGAGCGCATGAACGCGCAGGCGCAGGAAAACGCGCGCTTTGACAAGCTGCTCGCGCAGGAAGAAATCTGGATCCGCCAGGGCATCAAAGCCCGTCGCACCCGCGATGAAGGTCGTGTGCGCCGCCTCAAGGCGATGCGCAACGATCGTTCGCAGCGCCGTGAACTTGGCGGCAACGTGCGCATGGAAGCGGCGCAGGCGGAGAACTCCGGCAAGAAGGTCATCGACGTCAAGGACATCTCGTTCGCCTTCGGCGAGCGCACGATGGTCAAGGATTTCAGCACCGTCATCCTGCGCGGCGACCGCATCGGCCTGATCGGGCCGAACGGCAGCGGCAAGACCACGCTGCTCAAGCTGCTGCTGGGCGACCTGCAGCCGCAGAGCGGCGAAGTGCGTGCCGGTACCAACCTGCAGATCGCGTACTTCGACCAGTACCGTGCGGTGCTGCGCGAAGACTGGACCGCGATCGAGAACGTGGCCGAGGGCCGCGATTTCATCGAGTTCAACGGCAAGCGCAAGCACGTGCATGCCTACCTGCAGGACTTCCTGTTCTCGCCCGAACGCGCCCGCGCGCCGATCACCCGTTTGTCCGGTGGTGAGCGCAACCGCCTGCTGCTGGCCAAGCTGTTCGCGCAGCCGTCCAACCTGCTGGTGATGGATGAACCGACCAACGATCTGGACGTGGAAACCCTCGAGCTGCTCGAAGAGCTGCTGAGCGACTACACCGGCACGCTGCTGCTGGTCAGCCATGACCGTGACTTCCTGGACAACGTGGTGACCTCCACGATGGTGATGGAAGGCGACGGCGTAGTCGGCGAGTACGTGGGCGGCTATACCGATTGGCAGCGCCACGCCGCACGCGTGGCCGCCGCGGCGGCGGCCGCGCCGGTGGTGGCGGCCAAGCCTGTTG